>JAYTCQ010000239.1:0-2685 GCA_043736395.1 Blastocatellia bacterium
CCCGGCGCAACGGTCAGGTAGCCTCCTTGCTGGATCAGGAACGTCCGAACATCTTTACACAATCCGTCACCAATATTATGCCGGGAGAAAAGGTCAAGATTGTCATCAGCTATGTTGAGACGTTGAAATATGAAGACGGCAATTACGAATTCATGTTTCCGATGGTGGTCGGGCCGCGCTACATTCCCGGTTCTGCGGCGGGTAATCAAGGCGGCGGATGGTCGCCGGATACAACTCAAGTTCCTGATGCTTCGCGCATCACTCCGCATATCGCCAAGCCGGGTACACGCGCCGGACACGACATTTCCATCGAAGTTTCCATCAATGCCGGGGTTCCGATTGACAGCGTAATTTCTAAAACTCACGAGGTCGAATTAGAACGCAACGGCGACCATCAAGCTGTCATCAAATTACGCCATCAAAACACGATTCCGAATAAAGATTTCATTATTCGCTATGATGTCGCAGGTAAGAAAATTGCTGATGCTGTACTGATGCACAAAGGCGAAAACGGCGGATTTTTCCAGCTCATTTTGCAGCCACCTGATCGTCCTGTCATTGACGACATCACGCCAAAAGAATTGGTATTCGTGCTTGATACTTCGGGTTCGATGTCGGGCTTCCCGATTGAAAAAGCTAAGGAATCAATGCGTCAAGCCATCGCCGGGTTGAACCCGCATGACACCTTCAACTTAATTACATTTGCTGGCGACACGAAAATTTTATTTCCTGCGCCGGTTCGCGTTACTTCTGAAAATTTACGCATTGCGAAGAATTTTTTGGACGGACGCAGCGGTGGTGGTGGAACTGAAATGATGAAAGCGATTCGCGCCGCATTGGCTCCAACAGATTCGCAGGCTCATCTTCTCATCGTCTGTTTTATGACAGATGGATTCATTGGCAACGAAAATGAAATTATTGCCGAAATCAAAAATCATCCAAATGCGCGCATTTTCAGCTTCGGGATTGGCTCGTCAGTGAATCGTTTTCTACTGGATAAAATGGCGCAAGCCGGACGTGGTGAAGTGGAATACGTCGGACTCAATGATGACGGTTCTGCCGCCGCGAAACGCTTTCATGAACGCATCCAGAATCCACTTCTAACTGACATCGAAGTTGATTGGGGCGGACTGAAAATCAGCAATGTGTATCCAACTCAGCTCAATGATTTATTCAGTGCCAAGCCGTTAATTTTAACGGGAAAATATAGCGGAAGCGGCAGCGGTACAATCCGCATTCGCGGCAAACAGGCAGGGCATATCCTGACGCGGGAAATCGCAGCAACCTTGCCGGATTATGAGCCCAAAAACAATGTACTGGCGACTCTCTGGGCGCGGACAAAAATTGATTCGCTTTCGATGCAAGACCCAAACAACGGTGAACGCTTAGACCTGAAAGGCGCCATCGCCGAGCTTGGATTGAAGTATCGCCTGATGACGCAATACACATCATTTGTCGCGGTAGAAGAACGAATTTTGACGGATGGAACGATCCCGCAAAGAGTGGAAGTTTCGGTTGAATTGCCAGAAGGCATAAGACATGACGGCATTTTCGGAGCAGAAGAACAGAAGCTTCAAAAGCCGACCAGTCAACCGATGGGCGCGGTAGGCAAAGCTGCAATGGTTGAAAGGGTTTATGAAAGAAGTAAAGCCATCCGCACAGAAGACGCAGCGAAGGCAGCGGCAGCTTCTCCTGCTTATCCGATGTCAACGCCGAAACCGTCACTATCAGAAGCGCAGCGTAATCAGGGGCTGGCTCAGAATCCTGCGACTTCAACTAATCTGCATCCAGAAATAATTGCTGCCATCAATGGACAAGGTGGAACATTTATCCACAATGGAAAAGCAGATATACAAATTTGGTTACTTGATAAAAATGAAGCGAATACACAAAAACTTAAACAACTTGGGTTTGAAGTTGTATCTAATCCAAGCGGTTCAAAATTGATCATTGGCAAAATCGGAGTTGATAAATTATCAAAGCTGGCACTGTTAACATTCGTCAGATTCATCGCACCTTATCGGAGCTAAAGGTACGATAGACAACTCGTCTGTCGAAATGCACTATTTCCGTCCCGCCTGTCCCCTGAGTTAAGGGGACAGGCGGGGACGCCTATCCTACCTGTTTTTTCATCGTGACGGAATTTCCATCAATTTTGACAACTTCAAATCCGAGCCGCTGATAAAGTTTCATCGCTGGATTTTCAGCCGTGACGCTTAACGAAACTGCTTTGTATTTTAGACTGATGATTGAAAACAATTCTGTCATTAAATTCGAGCCGATTCCCATCCCGCGAAATTCAGGTAACACTGCAATTGTCAGCTCAGGAATTTCATCTTCAACAAATCCATACGCTTTGATCAACCGAACCCAAACAGCGCCAACAGGCCTGTCATCATTGAGCGCAATCAATCCTTGATCGGTTGCTTGTCCCCAATTTTCGACGTAAATTTGTATGCCTGAATGATGTAAGATTTCACGCGGAAAGGGCGACTCACCTTTTGGAACATAGAGAGCCTGATACAGCATTTCCCACAAAAAAAGCTCATCAGATTTTTCGATCGCGCGGTAAGAAATGCTCATTTGAATTAAAAGGTACGATAGGCGTCCCCGCCTGTCGCTGTTGTCGGGTGTATCGTAGAGGATAGTTAACGCACGACAGGCGGGGACGCCTATCGTACCTTT
>JAYTCQ010000240.1:0-9137 GCA_043736395.1 Blastocatellia bacterium
CGACTTAATTTTTCCGCTGCCGCCTGCAACGTTTCATCCTTCTTACAAAAACAAAACCGCACCTGATGTTTTCCGAAAGAGGGATCACGATAAAAACTGCTGCCGGGGACGACCGCGACGCCGACATCTTTGACTAAATATTTGGCGAACTCGACATCCGTTTCAAATCCGAAATCCGCGATGTCGGTCATGATGTAATACGCGCCGTCTGGCTTGTAACATTTGAATCCGGCTTCTTCCAAAACGCCCAATAAATAATTTCTACGCTCCAGATATTTTGACTTCAATTCATCGTAATAACTCGGCGGAAAATTCAAAGCCAACACTCCCGCTTCCTGCAACGGAGTCGCCGCGCCAACCGTCAAAAAATCATGTACCTTGCGGATTCCATCAATCAAAATCGGCGAAGCAATCGCATAGCCGACACGCCAGCCGGTCACGGAATACGTTTTCGATAAACTATTAATTGTCACCGTTCGGTCACGCATTCCATCCAAAGTCGCCATCGCAATGTGACGCGCTCCGGGGTACACAATGTGCTCGTAAATTTCATCCGTGAACGCGAGACAATCAAATTCAATGCACAAATCCGCAATCAGCCGCAGCTCTTTTTCCGTGAATACTTTCCCCGTCGGATTGTGTGGCGTAGTGATAATGATTGCTTTTGTTTTCTCATTAAAAGCCGCGCGTAATTCCTGTTCATCAAACGTCCAATCCGGTGCGTGCAAAGTCACATACCGCGGCCTGGCCTGCGCCATAATCGAATCAGGATTATAATTTTCATAATACGGCTCAAAAATAATCACTTCATCGTCAGGGTTCAGCGTCCCCAGCATCGTCGCAATCATCGCTTCAGTGGAACCGCACGTCACGACGATTTCACGATCAGGATCAATGTCCATCCCCAGATTTCGCTTGGTATTTTCCGCAATCGCCTGTCTGAAATTTTTCGTACCCCACGTAATCGGGTACTGATTAAAATCCGCGTTGATCGCATCGCAGGCGGCCTGCTTCAATTCCGCCGGAGCCGGAAAATCAGGAAAGCCCTGCGACAGATTTACAGCTCCGTGCAACAAAGCCTGACGCGTCATATCCCGAATCACCGATTCGGTGAAGCCCGCTAATTTATCAGCAACATGATTTTTCATGCAGATTCCACTTTTGGTTCCACAGTTGTGGTTAAGACTCTGTCCCCCGCTCCGCGCTTGACGGTACGCTTGACGTATTGCTCCATCTCGTGACGAGACAGCCACGATTTCCCTTCTAATTCAATGGTTTTCATTGTTCCTTTCTGGATAGCCAGCTTGATCGCCATTTCGGGTACATCATATTCTCGCGAGGCTGTTTTTATTCCCAGCAATTGCTTTGCGTCGTAAATGCTCATTAAGATTTGTTGTCTCCGTTATTTATTCGATAAACGTTGATGATATGGATGAATTGCCCAGAGCGCAAGAGCGGACAGGTGTGAGGTGTCAGGTGCCGGGTTTCAGCCTGACACCCGGCACCTCACACCTGTCATCTGCCATTGATCGTCAGATAAAAATGCCGAGAATTGGCAATTCCTTTGGTTTGAAAATGCCGCAAATTCAGACTTTTTCAACTAACAGTAGGAGTTACGCGATTTTGCATTAGTGAATATTCTCTGGCACGTCAATCGCATCTATATTTCCGACAAGAGGGCGTACAGTTAGCTGTCGTCGTAGTGGTTAGCTTGGGTTGTTCAGCGGCGGCAGTCCGGGGCCACTGTCCGTCCTCTTGTTATTAGTTTTCCCTTCACGCCAAACAGCTTTATTCACTAAATCTCAAGCAGAAATTCTTTCTAATTTCCCTTTCTAAAAAATCTTCGTTATTCTCCATACTCATCAAGTTTTGATTAGTAAAAAACTGTAAATAGTTGCGCCGAACGGCGCGGTACAGTACGAGGAGCGGTAGCGACTCGGTAACTCGTGGCATTTACCAAGTCGCTACCGCTCCTCGTACTGTACCGTTCCACCAACCAGGAGAATCAATGAAAATTCGTATCGTCTTACTCGCAATAATTCTGGGCAGTTGCGCTTCCGCAACTTTTGCCGACCTCAAAAAAGACATCGAATTTGCCAAACCAAACGGCATCAGCTTAAAACTTGATGCGTACGTTCCCGACGGCAAAGGCCCCTTCCCGACCGTCATCATCGTTCACGGCGGAGGCTTCAACAAAGGCGATCAGCGCAGCTTCGTTCCACCATTATTTCCGATCCTCACCGAAGCGGGATTCACGTGGTTCACGATTGATTATCGCCTCTATCCACAAGCGAATTTTCCCGACAATGCATACGACGTAGAAACCGCGATTCGCTGGATCAAAGCGCATGCGAAAGAATACAAAGTTGATCTGAAAAAATTAGTCCTGATGGGCGAATCCGCCGGAGGCACGCTGGTTTCCTACAACGCCGTCCGCGCAAAAAGCGATACCCGCGTCACCGCCGTCGTAGTCTTTTACGGCGTCCACGATTGGGCGATGCGCCGCGAAGATGAAGTCGCCGGACGAGTCGCTCCCAGCGTCTGGCGCGACGTCTTCAAAATCCCGAAAGAAGGCGATCCAACGCAGGCAAAGGTCTTGCAGGATGTTTCCGCCATCACCTACATCAAAAAAGGATTGCCCCCGTTTTTATTGATCCACGGAACCGACGACAAACAAGTCAGCTACCAGCAATCGGTGCATTTTCAAAAGAAAATGACTGCGATTGGAAATAGCTGCGAATTGATTACCGTAGAAGGCGGACCGCACGGGATGGGCGTGATTAATAACTTTCCTGAGACGAAGGTGAAGATGATTGCTTGGATTAGGAAGGCGTTACAAATTCAGAAGTAGCTAATTGAATGGTTTGACTTCGCCATCGTAGTTATACCATTTAATTCCGCCGGCATTCAGTTCGTTGAGTAATATTTTGTTAAGACGCTCCGCGTTCCACCGAATTGAGCCAAAATACCCATCTCGCTCTTTTGACATTTCAATCACAGACGTACCTTGCTCAACAAAGCTACATTTAAAGATTGTGCCAATTAATCCTTTATACCAACGAAAAGTGAACTGAAATGAATCTAGGTCATTACTAGAAATAGAAACAATTCTAGAATCATTTACCGATTCTGAAGGAATAGCTACCACTAATACATTTAATAGTTCTTGCATTGTACCGTCGTACGTAAACTCTACTTTAGTTCGAACAACCTCTTTGTAGTAAATTGCCGAGACTGTATCACATTGATTTTTCTCGCCAATTTCATACAACTTCTGAATTATTTTTTCATTCTTACCACGATAACGGAGTCCAGAAACGCATGATACTGCGACGGCATTAATAGCTTGATCAATTTCCTGTGGAGTTTCTGGTTGCCGCTTAAAGTAGCAATGACCACCGTATTCTTCTTGTTGATGTGCGATAAGGGTTGGAGCGGCTGCCTCTGGTGCACCGCAAGAGGCACAATCGCCATCCACAACATAAAAGTCTCCTTGATCATGCTTGATATGACGAACAGATTTAACCACGAACGGAACAGTTGGCACCATTTCTCCGATTTCCAACCGGACGATTTCGTCATCTCCTCCAAACAACTTTTTCAACAATTCAAGCACTACGCTTTTCCTTACATTTGTGATTGAAATTAATTTTGATACTTCAAAAATATCCCCGTATCAAATGGCGTCCAGAGACAAGCTTTTTGTCCGCTGCTCTTCAGCGCATTGTTCGCCCACGTGTTACACGTATGTAACATGTGATAACTTCCCTTCGCTTCATAAAACGCGTCCGTCTTACCATAGACACTATTCGTTTTGATATGAATAAAATGTCCGTTCGTATCTTTTTGTAAGCTATTCGTGATGTAAGTGATAAGTCGTTGATACTGCTCATTACTTATCATAATCTTCTTACAAGTTTCACTTTCAACAATACCTTTATGAAACGTAGCGTGAATTGCGGTGGTACTTAACGCAAATGCTGCTCTGAAGGCAGTCGAATATTTCAGCTCTGCCCAGGTTGGCGTCTCCAAATAAAATCCTTTATCGCCCCAGCCCATTCCTACATACTCGTAACTCGCATCAACTTCTTTGGCGTTTTCGTATTTAATTTCCTGACTCCAATCCATTTGCGCATTTTTGACAGGGACTACGATGTCGGTGTGGACGCCGTTGGTTCGGATGTAGATGGCGACTTCTTCTTTTGCATTCGGCTCTTTATCTACGGCGATTCTGGATAAGCAAAAGGCGCAGCCGAGATACACCAGCACGAATGCTGCGATAGAAAAAATGATCGCAGCAGAAACCTTCAAAGTTTTGATCAGGTATTTTTTCATCCTAAGCAACTTGTAATAAAACTTCTAATTTTCTTTCAATTGTCTCTAGCTGATTGTGTTTGAAAATTAATTCTAGTAATGCGCGGCAAGACCGTTTGTAGTCCCGCCTTCAGGCGGAAAGTCGTGGTTATGCAAGTCATTCCGCCTGAAGGCGTGACTACAAACGGCTGCTTACATATTTCTAAGCAATCAAATCTTTCACCACGTTCCCGTACACATCTGTCAACCGAAAATCTCGCCCCGCGTAACGATACGTCAATCGCTCATGATCAATTCCCATCAAGTGCATGATCGTCGCGTGCAGGTCGTGAATGGAGACAGGTTTCTCTTCGGCTTTAAATCCAAACTCATCTGTCGAGCCATACGCGATGCCGGATTTTACGCCGCCGCCTGCCATAAACATCGTGAAGCCGTACGGGTTGTGGTCGCGTCCATTGCCTTTTTCTGAAACGGGAGTGCGTCCGAATTCTCCGCCCCAAATCACCAGTGTATCTTCCAACAATCCGCGCCGTTTCAAATCACGAATCAACGCCGCCGTAGCGCGATCCATGTCGGGGCAGCGTTCGCGCAAACCTTTTTCTAAATTTTCATGATCGTCCCATTGCTGACCGGGGCCGTGATGAACCTGCACATAACGGACACCGCTTTCGACCAATCGCCGCGCCATCAAACATCCGTTTGCGTACGTGGACTTTCCGTATTCTTCGCGGATGGCTTCAGGTTCTTTGCGAATGTCAAAAACATCGGAAGCCGTGAACTGCATGCGGTACGCGGTCTCCATACTCTTGATGCGACCTTCGAGAAACGCATCTCCGCCGAATGATTCGTTATGCGATTTATTCAAGGCTTGAATAGCATCAAGTTGTTTGCGTTGCGCATCGGCTCCGAGGTCTTTGTTGCGCAAAAATTTGATCATTTTTTCAGGATCAGTTTCGGCGTTATTGAACTGCGTCCCCTGATATTGCGCAGGCAAAAATCCGGCGCTTGTCCAGAGGCTATCCTGTTGAGGACTGAGCACGACGAACGAAGGAAGATTTTTATTCTCGGAGCCAAGCCCGTACGACATCCACGCGCCCATCGTCGGACGCATCGAAGTCATAATGCCGCTGAAAAATAAATTGCGTCCCGGTTCGTGATTCGGATTAAAACTATAGATCGAACGGACTACACAGAGATCATCAACGCTGGCGGCGAGATTCGGCAGCAGTTCGCTGACATCAATTCCGTTCCTGCCGTATTTCTGAAACTTGAATGGCGAAGGCATTAGCCCGCCCGTCTTGCGTTCCGTACGCAAATCTACGGCGGCAGGACGCTGCCCCGCGTATTTCTCGAGCGAAGGCTTCGGATCAAACATATCCATCTGCGACGGGCCGCCGGTCATAAAAAGCATAATCACGCGTTTCGCTTTAGGTGCGAAATGCGGGATTTGGGATTGCGGATTTACGAGTCCGGATTGCGGAGTCGCAAAAGTTGCATCACTTAGTAACGAGGCTAGTGCCATCGAACCGAAGCCGCCGCCAAGATTTGAAAGAAATGAGCGTCTGGAAAATTGATCAAGTTTCATATTTATATCTCAACGCAAGGGTTCAAAGGTTCAAGGGGACAAAGAAAACAATGACAATTTTGTATCCCTTTGTTCCCATGCCCCTTTTCTGTAAATATTACGGCCAAAAAACGTCTTCATTCGTCGCCAACAACACCTGTGCAAATTGTTCTACACTAGCGTTGCTTAAATAATTCAGCGCAAACTTATTATCCGCTGCACTCGGTTCGCGCGACAAAATTTTGCGATATAAAATTTTCACACGAGCAGTATTATCGACTTCCGCCTCGACGGATTTCGCCAGTGTAGTACTTAAATTTTTAATGAACGGAGAATTCAAAACAAATAATTCCTGCAACGGCGTAATCGTCATGCCCCGCGCAGGGCTGTGCTGGAATGGATTTGGAAAATCGTAGAGCTTCAAAAGATCACTCGTTTTTCCACGATTAATTTTGCCGTAAACCGCTCGACGTACATTTTCCGATGAATCCAAATCCTGCGAAGGCCCATACATTTCCAATTTCAAAATTCCCGCCGAATTCAATAAAGAATCTCGCAAACTTTCGGCGTCCATTCGGCGAGGATTCATTCGCCATAAAAGAAAATTTCCTTCGTCAATTGCAGCGGCTTCGGCTCTGGGCTTGCTCGCCTGACGATAGGTGGAAGACAACATAATTTCACGATGCAGCCATTTCATTGACCAACCATTCGAGACAAATCTGGCGGCTAAATCATCCAGCAATTCCGGATGCGTAGGCTTATCGCCGCGATCTCCAAAATCGCTGGGCGTGCGCACCAGATGCTTGCCGAAGTGCCATCCCCAAACGCGATTGACAATCACGCGAGCGGAGAGCGGCGCAGCATCGGTCAGGATTTTTTCAGCTAATTCCAAACGTCCTGAACCGCGCTTGAAAACTTCGTTCGGATTTTTCGTGAGAACCGTCAGAAAATGGCGCGGTACAATCTCACCTGGCGCAGAAGAATTTCCACGCCCAAACACAGGCAAATCACGCGCAGCTCCGGGCTTGATAATTAAAGGTGTGTAATCGGAATATGAACCGTCTGAATCCATCGCTGCATCATGAACCGCATTAATAAATGGTCCCTTCGCTTCCTCTGCGGCGCGCTTGGCAGCAGCAGCAGCAACTACTGCCGGATCAGGTTTAGCTTTGCCAGCATTGGGTTCTCTTCTAGCGGCTCCAATTTTGATGACGGAATCGGCAAGCTCTGGATAGTGCTCTTGCATCCCCTTCATTTCTTCTTTCAGCTTTGCCATTTCTACACGGCATTCTTCGGCTTTAGGCTTGGCAATGGACTGATCCAGTGTTCTTTCTTCCGTCAAAAATCCCAACAATCCATTCAATTCTGAAACGCGATGGCGTGCGGATAAATATTTGGTTTCAAGATTTGGATCAATCTCACGCAGCGGTCGAATCGCAGGTGAAGTCGAAGCAAAAACTCCGGCGAGCGCGTAATAATCCTTCTGTGAAATCGGATCGAATTTATGGTCATGGCAGCGCGCGCAAGCTACGGATAATCCGAGCATTCCTCGACCAACAGCGTCAACGCGTTCGTCCCATTCTTCGAGCAATAAATTGTCAATCAACTCTTTCGATAATTTTTTTTCTTTCCATTCTGACGGCGACATTCCCAAATATCCAAGCGCACGCAAATCGTTACGCGACGTGCCAGGCATTAAATCAGCTGCGAGCTGCTGCTTGATAAATTTGTCGTAGGGCAAATCATTATTGACAGATTCAATCACCCAGTCCCGATAGCGCCAAGCCCACGGGTACGCCTGCCGATTGCCGCCAGTGTCGCCATTTTCGCCATAACGCGCTACGTCCAACCAATGCCGTCCCCAGCGTTCGCCATAACGTGGACTCGCGAGCAAATTTTCAATCAGTTTTTCGTAGCGTTTCGGGTCTTTGTCGTTGGCAAATTTTTCAATTTCCTCGTAGGAAGGTTTTAATCCCGTGAGGTCAAGAGACACCCGTATAATAAGGGTTCGCGCGTCGGCTTCAATTGAAGGTTTGATTTTGTTTTGCTCAAGTTGCGCCAGAATAAATCCATCAATTTTCGTCTTCCCCCACGAACCTTGTTTGACGGATGGAGCTGACTTTCCAACTAACGGCTGAAATGACCACCATTGCTTGCCTTTGGCAAAATCTATTCCACTGACTTTGGTCGCTACGATGGGATTTTCTACTCGCGGATCAGGCGCGCCCATTGCGATCCACTTCTCAAAATCCGCTATCACTGCATCTGACAATTTATCGCCCGGAGGCATTTTCAAGTTTAAATCGCGCTGCGTGATCGCTCTCAATAACAGGCTTTGTTGTGGGTTGCCAGGAACAAGAGCAGCGCCTGAAACACCGCCTTTAAGCAATCCGGCCTTGGTGTCGAGCACGAGGCCGCCTTTGGGCGACTTCATACTTGAAGCGTGACAGCTATAACAATTGTCAGCTAAAACGGGGCGAATTTTCTTTTCGAAAAATTCAACGCCATCTGATTGGGCGTTGAGCTGTCCTGCGATCAGCGGCAGGAAAAATAACAGCAGGAAGGTGAGCTTAAACTTTGAGCAGGACATTATTTCTCCTCAGCCAGATGGCGAGATTAATTATCAGTTCATCAAAACACTTTCACTTTTATATCTAAATATTTCTTGGGGTTCTGGCGAACATCATATAACAACTTCGTCATTTCAGCAGTAGTATCATTGAGGTTTTTGTATAATGTTTCATCTTTTAGTAATTTTCCGGCAGTGCCTTCACCTTTTTCTAAATTGGCGGCGATATTTTTGAAGGAGGCGATAGATTCACGCACTTCCTGATAAAGCAGGTCTTCATTGAGTAACTTACCGACTGTACCTTCGCCCTTTTCTACTCTGGCAATGATCCCTTCGAGCTTTTGCGTGGCAGAATCAAACTTAGTCATTAAGTTATTCGCGCGGTTATAAATTTCGTCATCATTTAGTAACTTACCAACAGTACCCTTACCTGATCTGACTTCCGCTAACTGTCCTTTGATCTGATCAGAAACGCCCCTGAACTGAATGAGCAAGTCATTTGCCTGATTATAAATCGCTGGATCACTTATCAGTTTTCCGGCTGTGCCGTTTCCTTTTTTGATTGATGAAATTAAAGTCTCAGCCTGTAAGACAGCCTTGTTGAGATTTATATAAATCGTATCATCTTTCAAGAACCTGCCCACGCTTCCTTCGCCGGCTTTGATATTCGCGGTGACATCTTTAATGTTT
>JAYTCQ010000241.1:0-2591 GCA_043736395.1 Blastocatellia bacterium
GCACGCTCGCTTGGCTACCTGTCAAATGAGCAATTACAGGGTTGGGACTTTTCACCCAACCAGATCAGTCCGGCTTTGCCCGGCGCACCGAAGTTCACGGAGCGCACGGAGGACACGAAGAAAAACCAGACTTAATTCACAAGATGAACAGGATTTAATGGCAGGTGTCGGGTTTCAGGTGTGAGGGATCAGGTCTCAAAACTAACACCTGATCCCTCACACCTGTTACCTGAAAATATCCTGTCAAAAAACTCCGTGTCCTCCGTGGTTTCTAAAACTCAGTCCCCCGTCAATCGGCTTGATCCGCAAAATCCGCGGTCTATTCTCCTGCCCAAAGATGATTCCATGTTTCATAGCCACCAAGTTAAATGGCATACCATTTGAATAAGGATAAGCGAGCATCAAATAAAGTGTGTTTTCATTGATGAATCAGGCAGAAATGACATTAGTGTATTAAATGAATACTCAAAATTACGGTATTCGATACACAAAGATTGATTTTAAAAACTAATCTTTATGAGAGCTGAAGAATCCTTATTCAAGAGTTTTTTAATGGGCGGATTTGAATGTTCAACACATCGTCGACGCGATGGAGAGCGACTTGATTTAATCGCCTCAACACGCCACGAAGAATTTGTTGTCGCTGATTATGCGCGACTTTTGAGCATTGGGATGAAAACCGCTCGCGATGGTTTGCGCTGGCATTTAATCGAACAGACGCCTTTTAGCTATGATTTTTCAAGTCTCGAAAATCAAATCCAAGCAGTACAGGAAACAGGAATTCAAATCATCTGGGATTTTTTCCATTATGGCTATCCGGACGATCTGGACATTTTTAGTCACGAATTTATTGAACGCTTTGAGAAATTTTCTACTGCCGCTACCAAGTTTTTAGCTGAACGAATTGAACAGCCGTTAATTATCAGCCCGGTAAACGAAATCTCTTTTTTCTCGTGGGCCGCAGGAGAAGTCGGGATATTTTATCCGTTTGAAAAAAATCGCGGTGACGAATTAAAGGTTCAAATGGTACGGGCGAGTTTTGCGGCGATTAACGCGATTCGCGCCGTTGCGCCAACCGTGCGCTTTATGCAAACCGATCCGGCGATTCACGTTACGACCCAAAAAAAATCTATTAGAAAGGAAGCGGAAAATTATCGTCTGTCACAATTCCAAGCGTTTGATATGTTGTGCGGAAAACTTCATCCCGAACTTGGTGGGCATCCAAAATATCTCGATATTATCGGATTAAATTATTATTTTCATAATCAATGGCATTATCCAAGTCGCCGCAAAATTCCGCTTGGTCACCCCGAATATCGTCCATTTCACCTTATTTTAGAAGAATTTTATGAACGGTATGAACGACCCATTTTAATCGCTGAAACCGGAATCGAAGACGATGCGCGGCCTGAGTGGTTCGAATATGTTTGGCACGAAACGAAAAGGGCAATTTCACACAGCGTTCCGATTAAAGGAATCTGTCTTTATCCGGTTGTTAATCATCCGGGATGGGACGATGGGCGTCATTGCCACAACGGACTTTGGGATTACATTGATCACAAAAATGAACGCGAAATTTTTCAACCATTATCGGACAAAATAGCCGCGATTCAAGCCAAAGAGACGCAGCCTGACAAATTTTTTGGAAGGCAGGTAAAAGAACTACCCCTTGTTCGTGAAATATAATTTGCAAGCAATTAACGTAATTAAATTGAAGGAGGAAAGATTATGACAAAAGTAACAATTGAAGAAGTAAGAAGTCGGCTTAATGATGGTGAGAGCGTCACGCCCGTGGATACACGCGCAGCGCATGCGTGGGATGAATCGAATGTGAAAGCGCAGGGGGCAGTTCGAATTCCACCTGACGCGGCAGAAAATTATCTCTCTGCGGTTGGACGTAACGACTACCTCGTGACCTATTGCACCTGACCGAATGAAGCATCCAGCGCCCGGGTGGCGCAGGTACTCGAAGAGAATGGTTTTGCAGATGTTCATCCACTGATTGGTGGGTTTGATGCCTGGCGACAAGCACATTTACCAATTGAGCCAAAGTAACTAATTTCGATTTAAGGGGACGTGAGGCATTCATAAACTTCACGTTCCCGATGTAAAGCTTTGGAAAGTAGTACAAAAAGTTCCTGAAACCAGCAGCGGTAACGATAGTATGTTTTGAAAGGAGAGACTTTTATGAAGCAATCAATCAGCAGCATTTTTGCCATTTTCATTGGCATATTTTTATTAATAGAAGGAATCTGGGGTCAATTCAGTGATGTAGTTTTTGAAATTTTAACGACGAATCGCTTCCACGCTACGATTCACATCCTGCTTGGTTTAGTCGGCATCTGGACAGGAATTAAAGGCGGGTCGCGGAGCTTTCTAAAATTTCTCGGAATGCTACTCACCACAGTTGGGATCATGTGGTTTGTCCCGAGTCTCAGCGAATTAGTCGTGAACATTCTCAATGTTAATCAAAACGTTGCGGTGTTCAATATCATCGTCGGGATCATCTCGCTCATCATCGCTTTTACTTCACCTCGTGTGCAGGAAATAACGTCGCACAATAATTTCCCAGCAACCGGGATAAAATAAAA
>JAYTCQ010000242.1:0-18045 GCA_043736395.1 Blastocatellia bacterium
CGGGCTTCTGCATTTTGAATCGGAATGAATTTATGAAAAAACAATTCACATATCTTACTGCCGGATTAGTCATCGCCCTTACTATTTTTTCGTCCCCCCCAATAATTGACTTCCCTGCCCATGCCACTAAAAAATCTTTATCCGAACAGGTCAAAATCCGCCGCGACACATTCGGCATTCCGCACATTGTAGGTGAAACGGAAGAAGCTGCCGCCTTTGGATTCGGCTACGCGCAGGCGGAGGATCACTGCATAAACATTGCCTCCGCACTCGTTTCGGCGCGTGGCGAGAATGCTAAATATTTCGGCGATGGCATCGAAGGCGATTTTCGATTGAAGCAATTTGATAACTACGGTGAATGCCAAAAGAATTTTTCGCAGCTTGATCCAACCGTACAAATTATTTTCAAAGCCTACGCCGCCGGAGTGAATCATTACATCGCGCAGCATCGAAAAGAATTGCCCGAATGGATTCCGGTTTTTAATGAAATTGATGTGCTGGCAAATATTCACGAAGGTTCCATTAATGCTGTCGGCGGCGTGATTCGTCGCTTGCAGGAAAAATATAACAATAAAAAAATCGCCGCTGTCGAAGTTGAGAAATTCTCAAATGAAACCGAAGAAGCCGGATCAAACGCCTTTGCCATCGCACCTTCGCGTTCGGTTTCCGGCAAAGCGATGCTGCTCGGAAACCCGCATTTAAATTGGTCTTCGCTCTACTGGGAAGCCCACGTCACTGTGCCCGGAAAAATAAATTTCTTCGGTTCGACGTTGCCGGGGCTGCCGGTTTTACGTGCTGGATTTAATGAACATCTCGGCTTTGTGCAAACGAATAACGCGCCGGACATGGCGGATGTGTACGCGCTAAAACTTGATCCAGAAAATTCTGCACAATACATTTTTGACGGCAAAGCGATGCCCATCATCAAGCACGAAGCCTCCGTCGAAATAAAAAATCCTGATGGAACTCTTCGCACTGAAAAGAAAATTTTTGAGCGCTCCCATCTAGGCGAAATCATTTTTCGAAGCAGCACGCACGCCTTTGCCTATCGTTCGACACAGCTTGAATCTTATCGTCATTTTGAAGGATTTTATCGCCTCAGCAAAACGAAAAATTTGCGCGAATGGATGGATGTAATGAAGTTGAATTTGCTGAATTATTCCAACTTCACCTACGCCGACGCCGCTGGAAATATTTTGTATTTCTGGAATGCGCGACTGCCCAAACGCCTTGATGACGGGACGAATTATGAATTGCATGTGCCCGCCGAAAGTAATAAATATGTTTGGCAATCGCTGCATCCGATCACAGATTTTCCGCAGTTGCTCAACCCGCGCGGAGGCTACACGCAAAACTGCAATAACGCGCCGTGGTACGGGTCATTGCGCGATCCGATTGATCCCGCGAAATTCCCTTCCTACTTCGAAAAAAGCGAACTCGCGCTGCGTCCGCAACTCGCGCTTGAGATGCTCGAAAGACAATCAAAATTTTCAATTAACGATGTCATTCGATTAAAATTCAATACGAAAATGCTCATCGCGGATCGGCTCAAACCTGACTTAATCAAAGCCATCAAAGCCGTCCAAAACCCATCGCAGGATTTGCAACAAGGCCTATCCATCATCGAAGCCTGGGACAACACCGCATCCGCAGAAAGTCGCGGTGGCGTACTTTTTCAGCGCTTTGGCAATACATATTTTGACGCTATCAAACAACCGTACTCACTTGCGTGGGATGCGAAAAATCCAGCGCATACGCCCTCAGGAATTGCTGATCCGGCGTTGGCTCTGAAACATTTTGAAGATGCCGTGAAATGGACGAGGGAGACTTTCGGACGTGAAGACATTGCGTGGGGCGAAGTGCATCGTTACCGATTCAAGGATATTGATTTGCCTGGCGATGGCGCGCCAGGTGCCTATGGAACTTTTCGCGTGATGGCATACAAACAGATGCCCGATAACAAGCGCGTAGCGGGATGGATCGGCGATGATAAACCGCTCGCAGGCTTTGGCGATGGATGGTCAATCGCCGTCGAATTTTCAAAACCCGTGAAGGCATTTTCCGTGCTGGCTTACGGACAGACGACAAATCAGAATTCCAAACACAGCCGCGATCAAATCGAATTATTTGCAAAACATCAATTCAAAAAAATCTGGTTCACCGAAAAGGAAATCAAAGCAAATCTGGAGCGTGAATATCGGCCTTGAATAGTCTGGTACAGATCGAAAAGCTTACTACAAATATCCCGTTTGTAGCTCAATTCGGAATCGCAAACGAGACGTTTACGATACACTTTCTATAACTTTTTCGCGAAACGAATGGGGTCTACATTTCGAACGGTAACTAAAATAATCAAGTAAGAAATCACGTGGAATGAACCGACGAAAGCGAACACGACACCATAACCAAAACCTGCATCCAGCACACGCCCGGCAAAAAGATTGAAGATGACGCCACCCATTGCGCCACCGAATCCGATTAGTCCAGCAACCGAACCGACCAGGCTCCGTGGGAAAATATCCGTCGGCAAAATCATAATAATTGTGGCCCACGATTGGTGTCCGAAAAATGCCATGCTGAACAACACAATCGCCCATTCGACGGGCGTGTGCGTGACGATAATAATAAAAGGCATCAGGGCTGCGCTGAGTCCGAGGGCGAGTTTTCTTGATAGATTTAGTGATTTGCCGCGCTTCAGTAAATGGCTGGAAAACCAGCCGCCCATGAGGCTGCCCACGCCGGCCGCAGCGTACGGAATCCACGCATAATATCCCACCTGTTTCGTGTCAAAGCCTCTCACGTCATACAAATATTTTGGCAACCAGAATAAATAAAAATACCATCCGGCATCACTTAAAAATTTCGCACTCACTAACCCCCAAACTTGCGGATAGGCGAAAAGTTTTATCCACGAAATCGGGGCCTTGCGCTGCTCGTCGGTTTGAATTACTTCACCGATTTCATCACGTTCAGTTTCAGTGAGTCTAGGATGTTCAGATGGTGCAAAATATGTGCGCCACCACCAAAACGTCCACAGCACGCCGACGGAACCGCAAGCCCAAAATACCCAGCGCCAATTCGATGTGGAAATAATCGCAGCTATCGCCGGTGGCGCAATCAATGAACCGACCGCCGAGCCTGCGTTGACGATTCCCATAGCTGTCGATCGTTCACGAGCAGGAAACCATTCGGCGATGGATTTGGTAACGGCTGGAAATCCACCACCTTCGCCCACGCCCAATAAAAATCGGCTTACGGCGAGCATAGCAAAGCCGGTAGCGAATCCGTGACTGGCGCACGCGAACGACCAGAATAGCATCATTACGATGAAACCACGCTTGGCTCCCAGCCAGTCAATTATTTTGCCGCCACCTGCATACATCAATCCGTAGGCGAATAAAAACGCGATCTGAAGTTGTGAGTATTGCGTGTTGGTGACGGGAATTTCGCGTTGGATCGCAGCGATAGCGACCGGCAAAGTTTGTCGGTCGAGATAACTGATCGCAATTCCGGCGGAAATTAGTATGGCAATTTGCCAGCGTAATGTACGGATAAGATGCTCCTTGAAATCAACAGCCAAATTTAAAACCAAATCAAAAAACAAATATCAAAAATTTAAAGGCAAAAGGGCGGCACTTGATTTAAGAAATTCAGAAATGGCTTTGCTTCCGAATCCCACTTTTGCCTTTTGATATTTGCCTTTTGATTTGCAGTTTTTTTTACCAACTAACCTGCACAAATGAAACCGCTAACCGTGGCAGCGCGAAATTTAATTCTACTTTACCGCCCGTGCTCTTCACCCATTCCGGCGAAGTCAATAATTGCAACTGTCCGGCGGCTTCAAGTTGCGCGTACTGCTCCGGCATAGGATTTTGCGGCGATCCTAAATTCTTCCACACTGTCCACGAATTGCTGTGCGTTTGATCTATACGGTAATGCTTCACGAGCACGCGCTTGACGGTGACGGGTACGCCGCTCACGGTTAACGCAACAGGCGCATCAGGCGCAGGCAAATCGTCATCGTGATAATTCCACGCCATCACAGAAATATCGTTTGCACCGCGCGTCGCCATCGCGTTCACGTCGGGCTTGCCTTTCACTCCATCTTTCAAAATGGCGTCTAATTCTACTCCGCCGCTGCTTTCCACTTTGACGCGATCACCGCGCATCATTCCCGCCATCCTGAAAACATTCAGCACAGGCTTGTTCACACCATTCGTAGCCAGCGAACGGAAGCCGTCAAACCAAGGCTGATCTTCAAATTCAAAAGCCCAGGTCAACATCCCTTCGATGTTGGTTTGCGTTTTATCGGCAAGCTTGAAAATGCTGTTAAGCGCAACCGCCGTATAAGTCGGATAGATCGTACCGTTGCGATAAGTGTTCTGTGGATAGACGCGTGCGGAGCAGGCCGCGCAACCTTCCGGGTCTGATTCGCTGAGGATAATCGGCAGGTTTTTGAATCGCGGAAACGAAGCGACTATTTCCATCCCTTTCGCTACGTCACCCATATTTTTGGAGATGCCCATTTGCGCGTGACCATCAACGACTACGGGGCGACCTTTTGCATGATAGGCAATGAAATCAAGTGGCGCACCAATTTTTCCCGTCACAGAATTTTTTCCATTCGCGCAATGTTCGAGAAATTGTTTGAGGTATGCAGCAGCCTTTTCACTAAGCGGCCCCGTTGTCGCTGGCCCGCCAACCTTCGCTCCCGGCAACGCTTTTTTCACCGCGTCCACCGTGTAATCGTAAAGCTTGTTGTACTCTTCCGGCGTACCTTTCCAATAAGCAATATCAGGTTCATTCCACAATTCCCAGTACCACGAAAGCGCTTCCGCTTTGCCGTATCGTTCGACCGAATGCAGTACGAGTTGGCGCACCAGTTCCGCCCACTTCACATAATCTTTCGGCGGATACGCCCAACCGAGATAGATGTCGTTGTAATTATCACCAGGTTTCCAGTTGTGTTTGTACGGCTGCGGCTTGGTAGACATCGCCTCCGGCATAAAGCCGATTTCGACAAAGGGCTTGGCTCCGGCTTTGACGTAGGTGTCAAAAATTTGATCTACAATTTTCCAATCGTAGACAGGATTGCCGCTTGCATCCAACGTATAAGCATTCGTCGAACCCCATTTCAACGCCGCTTTGCCATCGCCCGTGACGAGCAAGCTGTGCGTGCGAATATGCACCGGAACAGGGCTTAACTGCGCCAATTCATCAACCAATTTCTTACCATATTTCATGTAAGTATAATTCGGTTCGTCGTAGCCGAAGTACGCATAAATAGGTTTATAAACACCGATTTTTGCGTTGGCATCTACGCGAATGGTGACTGGTTCTTGCGTGGATAAAAGCTGCGGCAAGAGGGCAAGAAGGAGAGTAAAAACGAAGGCTTGATATGTTTTCATAAAGGGGGCAACTGATGAGTTGATGGAAATTAACCAATTAGAAATTATGCGGTAACAGCTAGTCTAAAAAATCTTGAAGTCCGCGAAGCGGACAAATTTAATAGCGTCGGGTGCAAACTGACGTGAGAAATTGCGCAATGAGTCAGTACCACCTGCTACCGCAGGTGGTACTGACTCATTGCCGACTAGCCTTTCGGAAAATCCGCGTTTGCTTTGACCTCTTCGATTTGCTGATTGTGGCGAATGTTATGCAGCGGAATATAAATCAGCCACTGATATGCACTCAGCGTATTGAAGACCGGAAAGGTATGATCCGTCGTATGCGAATGCAAATCGGCTTTCGTTTTCACCGCGTATTTTCGCGTCTTCGCACGCGCCGCTTTGAGCTGTTTCATCAATTCAGCCCGTGGAATTTTCCCCGAAGGCACAATGGCTTCTGGAGCCTGCGCCTTCCCCTGACGTTTCACCATCACGCGTTCCAGAAAATCAGCTTTGCCTTTCGTCTTTTCAGCCCAATCAGGAATGACAGGCGCGGCAAGCGCTTTTTCCATCTGCGCGAAGAGCAAACCTTCTGCAATCATAATATGTTCGACGACTTCACCGACTGACCATTTGTCAGGCGCGGCTTTGAACGTCCACTGCGCATCATTCAATTTTTCAACCGCCGCGATCGTTTGCGCGTACGATTCATCCAGCCATTTCAGAACTTTGGTGCGATCTTCTTTACTCATTTTTGTCTCAGGAGTTTGCGCTGCTGCGATTGCATTGCCAACTAACAACAGAGTGAATAACAGGAGTGTTTGGCGAATGGTAGTCATAAAATTCTCTTCTGTATTATGCGGCATTGTATTAATTCTTTAAGCCCCAACGAGGGCGTAATTCAATAGCCCAGTGTGAAGCGCGTTGCGTGCGAAACCCTGGGAAGCCAAGCAAAAATTCAAAGCCCTGAATGGGCGACATAGAAATATTTCATATCGCCCTTTCCCTTCAACCAAGCTGCGCCGCAATTTCTTCGACTTCCTTGTCGCGCCGATGATAGCCCATCTGCGCCACCATCTCACGCGCGGTAGTCCAATGTTCACGCGCCTTGTCTTTGTTGCCTTGCGCCAGATGCAGCCGCGCTGATTCCAAATGATAATCGCAGAGGTACAAGCGCATTTCACCACGTTCAGCAATGGAGCGAGCTTCTGTCAGATCGCGGTGCGCCTGATCGAATTGCTGTGCCGCCAGCGCCCATGCTGCTCGTGCCAGTAAGCCGCGCGTGAGTTCATCTTGATGGCCTGCTTGTCGCAATTTATGCATGGCTTGATATAACCAGTTTTCTGCATGTGATAAATGTATTCTCCGTGTGACAGTTTTAGCACCGTCCAACTTCACCGCCATTGCAAGATGCGCCCGCCCAAAAGCAAGTTGACTCAAGGCATTAGTAAGTAAACCCATATTGCGTTCTGCCCATTTTACCATCTGAAACGAACGGCTTAGTGCTAATTGATACTCTCCCTGAGTCAGTAGT
The DNA here is from genome assembly GCA_043736395.1 of Blastocatellia bacterium. GTDB lineage: Bacteria > Acidobacteriota > Blastocatellia > RBC074 > RBC074 > JAFDVL01. Next base: position 6,922 of record JAYTCQ010000242.1, read on the forward strand.
AAATCGCAGTAACGAAAGCCAGGAAAAGAGTATAACTTTTTAAATTTTGAACCTCGCTTTCGCTGTATCGCTTCCGCCTCTTGGAAATTTATATGTGCGTCTGCTAAACGTCCGGCCTGATGCAACACATCAGCCAGCGCCGTACGGGTATCCATTCGCCGACCTGCCTCACCATTACGGTCAGCGAGTGAAACACTTTGTTTAGCAACTGTGAGGGATTGAGAGAGATCGCCCAGCATTAGTAACATTTCGCTTAGGTTGTTAGCAGATTGGGCAGCAAACTCCCAGTGCCTATGTACAACTCGCATATCCAATGCTTTTTGTGTCGCTTGGCTGGCTTCACGCAATCGCCCTAATGCTCCCAACTGAAACCCGACTTCATGAAGTACGAATGCCTGAGCCCCTTCAGGGAGCACAGTAGATGGTTCAGACCATGGAGTGACAAAAAAACTGTTCAGTACAGCCAGACCAGCACCAAACGCGCCGAGTCTTCTATAATGAAACTGCTCATCGCCTCGTAGAATCCGTTGCTCATATACTGTACCCGCCTGTAGATAAAGACCTGCTTCGCAACCGTGTGTAACGGCGGCAAAAAGTGGTTGCATCTCGGCGAGGGTGTCGGGGAATTCTTTAGTCGTGCCTGTCAGGTGCTCATACAAGCACAGATTGCCCATTTTCCACACCTCAGGTAATTGCGTTTTAAGTTGTTGCCTGAAATATTCACGCACCAGCGGATGCGCATCCAAATCGTGTCTGGCTTCACTGAGTAAATTGATGCGGCGCAGCTTTGCCAGTGCTTGTTGCCATTTCACTTCGCTCATCCCTTGCACTTTTTCAGTTAGTCCCGGAATCGCAGGCGCAATACGCAATGCGGCAATTGAAGTGGCTTCGGCGGGACGATCAAACAGTCCCAGCATGCGCAGGATCGCAACTTCTACGCCATCGCCGAGCCATGTTTCATACGCTGCGATCATCTTTTCGGCTGAAGGGCCGAAGCGGTCATCTTCAAACAGATTCGCAATTTCTTTGCGCCGTCGAATGTCGCCGTCCATTACTGTCGCCAGATAACTGCCAAGCAACGTCAATCCATACGCATGACCATTGAATTCTTTTGCCGCTTCAATCAATTCTTCGTCAGCACCCTCAACACCCAGCGTGCGTAAAAGCTGCGCTCCCGCTTCAAAAGGTAAATGGTCAAGCGGACGCTGAAGTACGGTAGCGTCTTCATAACTATTCAGATCGTTCAGGCGTTCCCGCGAAGTGACAATGCACAATCCCGGCTGTTGCGCGGCAAGCGCGTCTAGCAACAATTGCAACGGTCTGTCCTTGAGCGAGCCTTCGGGCAATCCCGCCGTGTTGGGCGGATATTGCAATGGTTCAAGTCCGTCGAGGATCAGCAGCGTGCGTACGCTACGAATTAATTCCGCCAGCCGTTCGGCTTTGCTGAAATAATTGCTCGTTTGCGCTTCCGGCTCATCGAACCAACGCAGCATGGTGTCAATAAAAATTTCCGAAGAATCAGAACGATTTTCGCCCGCTCCCTGAGAGAAAAACGACCAGCCAAAAATACGCCGCGCTCCCTGATAATTTTCTGTAGCCATTTTCGCCAGCCATTTGCTGACCAACGCCGATTTGCCCGCTCCACCAATGGCGTGAAAGACGATGATATTGATGTTTGCCTGCGCCCACACTTCATTGAGCAATTTCAATTCTTCGTCACGACCGAATAAATGCGGCGTAAGTGGACGGGGCAAGTGATGCGTTGAGACTTTAGCTGGCGGATTAGTTGGTGCTTCGTTAGCAAAGGTGAGTGGTTGACCTTTGGGGCGGGGCTTTCGTTTGAGTGCGCCGAGTTCGCCCGGTTCGATGCCTGCTTGACCGAGTAGAAAATCGTATAGTGATTGATAATTTTCTTCAGCGGATAACGTGTGATGCGTCAGTCCACGCAACGGTTCTGGGATGAATTTTTGATCGTCAGGCGAAAACAAGACAGGCACAAATTTCAAGGTCATGCTGCGAGCATCGTAAATTTCGTTCGTGATAAGTGCGCCTTCCCAATCTACGCCTTTGCCTTTGCCCGGTTCTTCGTGACCGCGAAAGCGGCGGTAATAAGTTTCCGTGCAAATCACCAAGACGAAATTTGCTTCGTCCAAACGATCCAGCATCCAACGCGGCCAACCTTCTGCGGGTGAGCCGTTAATGTAACGATCCAAGCATGTTTCAAGGCCGTCGTCTCGCAGCCGTTCTGATAGGGCAAGCACACGTTCACGATGCGCGTCATTATCGTGGCTGTAGCTGATGAATATAATGGGTTTGTTCATCAAAATTAATGTATGCCTAAATACATATTTCTCCAACGATTCTGAGGATATTTTTTCGATTTTAACCTGCGGAGCAGGTGGCAGCATAAAGCCCCGTGCGTGAGCGCGGGGTAGCGGAACAACAAGCCTACAAGCCCGTGAAACGGGCGACAGATTCGACATTAGTTGATCATCTGTCGCCCGCTTCGCGGGCTTAAATATTCGTTCACCGCTTACCCAGGGTTTCGCCTTCGCTTCACCCTGGGCTTTATGCTTACGCCTGCGTTCGCAGGCTAAGAATCACATCCGAGTTGAGTTTTTTTGATTACTACACAAACAAGCTAAAGCTTGGACTCTTGACGCCTGTTGACAAAGTTTCTCTTATTTCTCAGCCGCTTTCTCATCTTTGCTTTCTTTCTTCGGCAATTCCGGCTTCGAAAACTCCGGCTTCGCATCACCAAAAATATAGTGATTGAACCACGCCAGATTATGTTGCATCACGGCGCGCATAGATTTTGGTTTGGTGATGCCGTGACCGTAGCCTTTGTACACAATCATTTCAACGGGGACGCCGCGATCTTCGAGGCCTTGGCGCAATTCGTAAGCGTTCGCAATCGGGACGCGCCTGTCGAGTTCGCCGTGCTGAATCAGCGTTGGCGTTTTCGCTTTTTTTACATAACTCATCGGCGAAGTCTTCACATAAATTTCAGGATCATCCGCTGGATCGTCGTTCAGGTATTGAATCGTGAACGGCGTGATGTCGGTGTTGTAATAATACGTCGCCCAATTCGAGATGCCCGCGCCGACAGAAATCGCTTTGAATCTGTCCGATGAAGTTGTCAGGAACGCCGAGATGTAACCGCCCTGACTCCAGCCCATGCAACCAATTTTTGTTGCATCAACGAAGCCTTTGCTGATGAGGGAATCTACGCCGGAAAGCACGTCCCACGTATCGCCTACGCCGAGGTTGCGGACGTTCAGCTGCCGGAATTTTTCGCCGTAGCCTGCGCTGCCGCGATAGTTGACTTTGAGGACTAATGCACCACGCGCTGCCCAAATATCGCTGGGGTAATAACGCGCATCCAGCAGCGTCGGACGATCAATGCCTGTTGGCCCGCCGTGAATGACGCAGAGCAGCGGATATTTTTTTGTCGCGTCAAAATCAGCAGGCTTGATGAGGATGCCTTCGATAGTTGCGCCGTCCTGACTTTGCCACGAAATGACTTCACGCGAAGCGAGTTTCATGTCTTTGACTTGATCCGTCATCGCAGTGATTTTGCGCGGCGAAAAATTCGCGGTGTCCGTCACATAAATTTCATTCAGCGAAGTTGCCGACGGAGCAGCAAAAGCCATCACTTTTCCGTCCTGACTGAAATTAACTCTGCCGATCATTGAATTATCAGGACGAGTCAAACGCGTAATTTTCGCTGTTACCGGATCAACCCGAAATAAGTGCGATGAAGTCTTTTGCAGCCCCGTAAAATAGATGCCATCAGCTCGCCATTCATTTAGTCCGGGCTGTTCGTCAAAGGCATCAGTGATGGAACGCGGCGTGCCACCTTCAACCGGAATAACAGCAAGTTTTGCGTTCGCGTGAAAATATTTTGGGTTGCCCATCGCGGACGAAAAGACAATTTGTTTGCCATCTGGTGACCAGCGCGGAGTATTGTCAGGGCCGGGTTGCGAAACGATTTTTTTCACGTTGTTATCTGCGAGTGTCAGCACATAAATATCTGAAGTGCCGCCGTTAATGAGATCAGCATTTACACTGGCGCTGAAGGCAATTTGTTTGCCATCAGGCGACCACGAAAAACTGCTGACAGTGAATTCTTTTCCTTTGGTACGCTGTGTTCCGGTGACAGGTTCTTTCAATGCCGCAGCCACTTCAATCGTGAAAATGTGCGAGAAATTATATTCTTTGCGCACAACTTCAAAATCGCCGAGATGGTCTTTGCGTTCCTTGGCAATTTTCGCATCCGTATCGCTGGCGGTGAATGCGAGGCTTTTGCCGTCTTCTGACCACGAATAACCGCTGACTCCGTTTTCGCCTTTGGTTAGTTGCTGCGCTTCGCCGCCATCAGCGCGCATCGCAAAAATCTGTGCCTTGCCGCCGACGCGCTCTGAGGTGAAGCTCAGCCATTGATTGTCCGGTGACCACTGCGGATTGTTACAGGATTTTTCGCCGCGTGTCAGTTGATAGCTACGACCACTTTTCACATCGGCAATCCAGATGTGGTCAACGTAAGCATCTTGCTTCCAATCCGTTTCTGAAACGATGTAAGCAACGCGATTGCCCTCGGGCGAAATTTGTACGCCGCCAGCAGATTTGACGTTGAGAAGATCATCAATTGTCGGCACGCGGCTGGGCTGCGCTGTCACAAAACAAAATAATAATGGCAGTAGAAGAAAAGTTCGTTTCATTGTTAAGACTCCTGTGTTGGCTGGCGATCTAAATATCATAATCAATCACGACCGGAGCGTGATCTGAAAAAAATTGCTCAGTATAAATCGTCGGCGAATGCGCGACCTTATGCAATCCCGGGGTAGTGAAATGATAGTCCAATCGCCAGCCAACATTATTCGCACGCGCATTTCCACGATTCGACCACCACGAATAATGCTCGGCATCCGCGCCTACCAAATGACGAAATGTATCGTGAAATCCGATGTCCAACCAATCTGTCAGCCACGCGCGTTCTTCGGGAAGGAAGCCGGAATTTTTTTGATTGCTCCGCCAATTTTTTAAATCAATCTGCTGATGCGCGACATTGAAATCTCCGCAAAAAATTAACTGCTTTCTGCTCTTGCGGAGTCGTTCGCAGTGCGCTTTGAATTCATCCATAAATTGTAATTTGATCGCTAATCGTTCGAGGCTGCTGGTTCCTGAGGGTAGATAGGTCGAAACCACGCTGAACGTTTCAAAATCCACTTGCAGCACGCGCCCTTCGGAATCAAAGGCTGAATTGATCCCGCGCTTGACGCGTTTCGGTTTGGCTTTGCTCAGCACTGCGACGCCGCTGTAACCGGGCTTTGCTGCTGGATACCACTCCGCGTGGTAACCGAGCGAATGCCATTTTTCCGGGATTTGTTCCGGTAACGCACGCACTTCCTGCAAACAGATCACATCGGCCTGACTGGCTGCTAAATATTCCGTCACGCCTTTGTTTGACGCTGAACGGAGGCCGTTGAGATTGAGAGTGAGTACGCGCATTTGTGTTCTTTATAGCGGTTTCAGTTGCGTGCGCCCTGACCTGGCAGTAGCCCGCGCGTGAGCAAGGGCAGCTTTGGCAGGCGTACGTTGTTGATGCGAAGGGCGCACTATCGAGGCAGCCCTTGCTCACGCGCGGGCTACTGCCAGGTCGCATAGATTTGAAATAATTGCTACGCCAATATTTCTTTCACTACATTTCCGCTGACATCCGTTAAGCGAAAATCGCGGCCGGCGTAAATCCAAATTCATCCGTCGCTCCGTGGATATAACCTTTCTTCACGCCACCACCTGCCATCCACATGGAAAAGCCATGATTGTTGTGGTCGCGTCCGAAGCTCTCGCGGTTTTTATTTCCCATCAATTCCACCGTTGGCGTACGCCCAAACTCTCCGCCCCAAATCACCAGCGTATCTTCCAGCATGCCGCGTTGTTTTAGATCCGTGAGGAGTGACGCGATGGTTTGATCTGTTTCGCGCGCGAGGTTGCCGTGATTGCGCAGGATGCTGTCGTGATTGTCCCACGGTTGCGCTTTGCCCTGCCAGACTTGCACAAAGCGTACGCCGCGTTCGAGCAGCCGGCGCGCCATCAACACTTGTCGTCCGTAAAGGTGATTGCCGTACATCGCACGAATATTTTGCGGTTCCTTGCTGATGTCGAAAACATCCGTTGCTTCAGCCTGCATGCGGTAGGCCAATTCAAAAGATTGAATGTTGGCTTCGATCAATGATTCGTCTTCGCGCTGTTTTTGGTAGCGGCGATTCAGTGAAGAAAGTAAATCCAATTGCTGCCGTTGTTGTTCACGCGTAATGCTGCTGTTATTGATGTTTTCGATCAGGCGTTCCAGCGCGGTTTCTTTCGTGTCAATGTAGGTTCCCTGATAAACGCCCGGCAAAAATCCGGCTGTCCAGTTTTGCGTGCCAACCGTCGGGTAGCCGTTTGGACACATCACCACAAAGCCCGGTAGATTTTGATTTTCTGTGCCTAAACCGTATGTCACCCACGAACCAAAGCTCGGACGCACCTGACGTACATCACCGCAATTCATCATCAGAAACGACGGTTCGTGATTTGGTAATTCTGTGTGCATCGAACGGATGACGCACAATTCATCGGCGTGTTTTGCGATGTGCGGGAAAAGATCGCTGACCTCGATTCCGCTCTGCCCGTACTTTTGAAATTTCCACGGCGAAGCAAAGCCTGCGCCAGTCTTGCGCTCTGTTTTGAGATGCACCGGCAGCATCTTGCCATCCATGCGCGTGAGTTCAGGCTTGGGGTCGAAGGTGTCTACGTGTGACGGCCCACCATTCATAAACAGGTGAATGACTCGCTTCACCTTCGGCGCGAAATGTGGCTGTTTCGGAGATTGCGGATTTTGGATTGAGGAATGCGGAGTTGAATACGCTGACTCGCCAAGGACTGAATTTAGGGCGAGCGCACCTAATCCAAAGCCACATTGCTCAAGCAATTCACGACGCGTTAAGAATTGCTGTTGCGGCAGTAGCCCGACTGTTAAGGAGGGCTTATTTTCATTACTCATAAATTTCTATAGCTGCGAATCGCGATGGAATTTAGGGGAATATCCCATACATCGGAAACATAAATTGAGGAAGGTTGTCCTCCTTAACAGTCGGGCTTCCGCCTCAAGGCAGTAGCCCGACTGTTAAGAAGGGCGTATTTAAGAAAATTGTGGCAAAGCTTCGCCTTGCCCATTGATTACATAATCAATTGCTATTTCGACGTGGCGTTCCTTCCACAAATAGCGCGTACTTCCGTGTCTCGACCAGGGCTTGATAGAGTCGGCAAAAAGTGTGGATGTTCTCAAGTGACGTGTCGCATACGACTTGAACGAATTCATGATCAGTTCTGGTTTGCAAGCCGCTGCGACAACGATATGGACGTGATTTGTGCGAACATTTATTGCGAATAATTCATATCCACGATGGAGACAAACACCGCGAATCGCCCCGTCAATAATCGCTCGCTGCTCAGCCTCAAATTTCACTGGTGAATGAAGTAATTGATTGGTATCAGCGTTTTCAAGTTTCTGATCCGGCGGCAGCATCGGAGTCCCATAGTGATGATTGATTCGATCAACAGAAGCTCTATCATCGCCGTGTAACCACGTTCCATAACTGCGAATCGTGATGAGATATGCCAATGGATATTCGTTCGTGTCGTAGTCGTACATAGTCAAAGCTGCCCTCCTTAACAGTCGGGCTACTGCCTCAGCTTCCTTAATCAATCAAAATAACTCCACCGCCGCCAACAAAACTTGCGCGTACCGTTCCCACACCTCAAGCGGTTGCGTAGCAGGTTGGCGAAAATCTTTGATAGAATTCCATTCATCGGAACCGGAATCCGTTCGCTTAATCGTCACGTTCCATTTGAATTCATCGCTTCCGCCGTTCTTGCGTCCATCGGTAATAAAATCAATGATGTCATCTTTTTTGACGCCAAGAGTTGGAACGCGAGTTTCAGATTTGCTTAGATTTGCCGTCCACGTTCCGAGCATTCCAGCGCGGCTCGAAACTATTGTTCCCTGTACGCCGTCGCAGCCTGAGCAGGGGCTTTCGTAATCATTTTCAAGGATTCCGCTGATCGAAACTTCGCCATCAAAGGAAGCTGTCCAACGACGAATCACGGCTTTGGATTTGCCTTCTGGCTTTCCACCTTTTTCCGTCAAACGAACACTCACCAAACGCGGATCACTAATCAGTGGAGTCGCGCGCCAATGCCCGCCGAGAAAATATTCGAACTTTATGTAGTCTTTGGTTTTCTTCGTTGTTTCGTCAAATTCGCCCTGTCCGTATTGCCAATCATTCATCTTATTTGCATTGGCATTGGCTGCCGCAGGAACGGAATTATTGATAAATTTCAGTCCTAAAGAAATTTCTTCTTCGCTCGCGGCGCGTCCATAGATGACACGATACAGTTTGCTGATGCGTTCACGCGGATTCAGCAACGCCGCAATTTCAGGGCGTTTTATCACCACCTGGGCTTGTTCCATCGCAAACGGGCTGTTCATCCAAAACAACGCCTGTTGCGGAACCGTAGTCAAATATCGTTGCAGGCTGTGAAATTCGGGACTGGCAAAATTGAAGATTTGATAATCATTTGGCAAGGCTACGCGATCAATGAATGAGTACACAGTGCGGCGATGGATGAAAGGCCAGCTGGCGGCATTTTGTGGCAACCCGCCCTCTGCAAAATCCAGATTGCCACCAGCCACAAGCAACGAATCGCGCAACTCTTCGTAATCCAGCCGACGACGATTGATGCGCCAAAGCAATTTATTTTCAGGATCAATTTTGCTTACCGCTTCATTGTTTGTGCTGGCTTGTTGATAGACCCGCGAAAGCATCACAAGTCGGTGCATTTTTTTCATTGACCAACTATTGGTAAGCAATGAATTGGCCAGATAATCAAGCAGTTCTGGATGCGTCGGAGCGTCGCCACGTGTGCCGAAATCGCTGGGAGTCCGCACAAGTGCATTGCCAAAATGATGTTGCCAAATACGATTCACCATCACCCGCGCCGTCAGCGGATTTTCTTTGCTGGCGACAAACTGCGCAAGTTCCAAACGTCCACTGCCATTCGTGAAAGGTTGCCGATTTTCTCCGGCGAGAATTTGTAAAAATTGTCGTTCGACCTGCTCGCCTTTGTTATTCGGATTCCCGCGCACCAGCACAAATCCGGGTTTCAATTCGGGATTGTCTTCGAGCGCCATCGCGCGTGGCGGAGCGTCGTCATACGCGTACCTGATGCGCAACTTTTCAATCTCTTGTCGCTTGCCAAATTCAAATTGTCCGTCGGCGATTAATTGAATTTCTTCGATGTCTTTGAACTCAATATTCGTCGGAGCGTCTGCGCGGCGCAACGCGAGCCGCAACGCTTCTTCATCAGAATTGGCGAGCTTGTCAGGCTTGTCAAAACTCGCCAGCAATTTAGCGTAACGTTCTGCAACTTCGCGCATTGAGACTGGCGCAGTCGAGAATTCTTTTGCTACCAGCGGATTGATTTTGAGCGCCGTGTCAGCCAGCGTTGCAGCCAATATTGATGCGGCTTTGGCGGCGAATTCCTGATTTGGAATGGCGCTCAATTTTTGCCAGAGAATCCAGATTTCATTGTCGCCGGAGGCGCGCAAAAAATCGCGCCAGCGTTTCATCAAAAACAGGTTGTAATCTTTGTCCTGCGCGAGCGCGACCAGCTCAGTTTCTTTTTTCAGATTGCGGGCATCGTGGGCTGACAGCAGGCATTTCGTAACTTCTTCAGCGGTGCGATAACTGGCCAGCAACTCAGGAAAACGAGTCTCACGTTTTTTGGTAATTTCATCTTCAAGCTTTTTGAGTTCCGCTTTGAGCGTAACTTCTTTTTCGCCGCCCGATGATTTTGGATCAAGCAGAGGCAAATCTTTGGGCGCGCGTGAATTCGCAAAGATGCTAAAAAATGAGTAATAATCTTTCGTCGGAATCGGATCAAATTTATGGTTGTGGCAACGCGCGCAACTCACCGTCAACCCCATCAATCCACGCGATATGACATCTATCTGGTCATCAATTTTGTCTTCCGCCGTGATGTCCGCCGCACCGCGTCGCAGGGTTAGAAATCCGAGCGCCGCTAAATTTTTCGGATCATTATTGGGCACACGATCCGCTGCAATTTGATGCAACAGAAATTGATCGTAAGGCAGGTCTTCATTGAAGGCGCGAATCACCCAATCACGATAGCTGTAGGCGTAAGGGAACCAACTCGCGATGCCTCCGTCAGTGGTGGCAAGCCCTTCAGAATCGGCGTACCGCGCAACATCCAACCAATGTCGCCCCCAACGTTCACCGTAATATTTTGACGCGAGCAGACGATCTACCACTTTGGCAAAGGCGTCAGGAGAATTGTCAGAGAGAAACGCCGTGATTTCTTCGTAGGTCGGCGGCAAGCCCGTCAAATCATAGGTTGCGCGACGCAGCAAAGTTCGTTTGTCCGCAGGCGGATTAAAACGCAGACCTTCCGCCTCCAGTTTTGCGAGCAGAAAATGATCAATCGGATTATTTGTTTTGCCTTTGACCGTCGGAATTTTCGGCGATCCGATGGGTTGAAAAGACCAATGATTTTTGTGTTCGGGTTTGATGACGTAATCATTTTTTACCGCCGTATTCATTGGCCAGAACGCGCCGTCTTTGATCCATTGCGAGAGCGACGCGATGTCAGAATCTTTGAGTTTTGCGCCGCCTTTCGGCATCTTCAAATTTTCATCAATGTGGCTGATGGCTTTGATGAGCAGGCTCTCTTCGGGCTTGCCAATGATGATGGCCGCACCGCGTTTGCCGCCTTTTACAAGGGCTTCGCGTGAATCTACGCGCAATCCGGATTTCGCTGCCTCGGAGTGACAATCGTAGCAGGCCATTGCCAGAACAGGACGGATTTTCGTTTCAAAAAATTCACTTTTCGCGGCATCTGTGGATTGCGCGGCCTGTGTTGGTGCATCCATCCACGTTGCGATTACAAACAATAAAGTCAGCAGCGCAACGACAAATAATTTGAATTTAGTGTGATGAATAATTATTCGCATTTTAAAAAATCGAGAAGGCATGGAGTACAAGCTTCAGCTTGGTTTTA
>JAYTCQ010000243.1:0-7684 GCA_043736395.1 Blastocatellia bacterium
AATCAAAATTGAAATCGTGAAAACTTAAAATGGCTGTAACTAACAAAAAATTCAATCGCTTACAGCTGTCAATTTTTTCTTAACCGGACACTAATGAGGTAGAACGAAACTTTAGCTTTAATTCGCTTCAATAACTCAGAGGTGCAAATGATTACTCAAGAAATACCGTTAACAAGTTTGTTACTTGATACTAATAATCCCCGCCTTGAAATCCAAAGAAATCAAAACGAGGCACTTTTAACTATGGCAGCAGTCCAAAGTGAGAAACTTGTACAGCTTGCAAAAGACATTGTTGAATTTGGGATAAATCTAACAGATTTACCGATTGTTATGCCAACAAGTGATGATAAGCCGCGTTTTGTTGTACTTGAGGGAAATCGTAGAGTTGCCGCACTTAAAATTCTGTCAACTCCTGACATCCTTGGCACAATGGTGAAACCAGTCATAAAAAATCGGTTTAAGAAGTTGAGTGAAAAGTTCCTGAAAGACCCGGTAGATCATTTATTTTGCGTAGTCGTCAAAGATAGGGATGAAGCAGACCATTGGATCACATTGAAACACGCAGGCCAAAATTCTGGTGCTGGATTAGTTGGTTGGGGAGCTGTGGAAAAAGGTCGCTATGCAGAGCGTAAAGGAACAGTTTCACCCGAATTGCAAATATTAGATTTTGTTAGACAATATGGGAAATTGAATGCAGATGCACTCTCTCGGCTCGGTGAAATAAAGCTTACAAATCTTCAGCGATTGATAAGTGACCCAGCTGTTAGGGCTAAACTCGGAATTAGTATCTCAGATAAGCAGGTAGTGACGAATCATAGCCACGAGGAAGTTGTTAAAGGGCTCGTGAAGGTTGTATTAGATGTGGCACGCAAAGAATTTAAGGTGGATACTATCTACACAAAAGAAAAGCGTGCCGAATACCTGAATAGCTTTAGCAAAAAAGAACTACCAAGCACTCAATTACAAACAGGAGCAATGCATAAGCTAGGCGAACTGCCTACGCAAAATCCCTCAACTACAATACAACCAGTGCCCAAACGTCGCTCCAATCCTAAAAGTGGATTACGGACAACTTTAATTCCTAGGACTTGTATCCTTGAAATCTCAGAGATCAGAATCAATAATGTCTATATTGAGTTAAAGCAACTCAATATAGACAACTACCCAAATGCAGGAGCCGTCCTTTTCAGAGTGTTTTTGGAATTGAGTCTTGATGCATTTATCGATGCAAATAATCTATCATTAAATCAGAATGCGAAATTGAGAGATAAGCTTACTGCAACTGCAACTTACTTTAAGAGTAACAATAAGATGACGGATGCTGAATTACAGCCTGTGCGAAGAGCTGCCACAGGGCAAACGCTTCTGGCCTCTGATATTCCGACATTGCATGGATATGTACATAACCGTCACTTCAATCCAGCTCCTGGCGATCTCAAAACTGCTTGGGATGATTTGCAAAAATTCGCTCAGATGATTTGGAGTTAACCTTTACCAGTAAAAATCATATGGCAAATCAATTCGGAACACCTTTACGTTATCCAGGTGGTAAAACAAAATTGGCCAATTTTGTTAAGCTCATTTATCAGGAAAATAATTTGATGGATGGTCATTATTTGGAGGCATATGCAGGCGGAGCAGGTGTTGCGCTGTCCCTGCTTTTTCATGAGTATGTTTCTGACATTCATATTAACGATTTAAGTCGCTCGGTGTTTTCTTTCTGGCATTCAGTACTAAACGAAACTGATGCCTTGTGCGAATTAATCAATCAAACAGATGTAACTGTTGATGAATGGTATCGGCAAAAACAGATTCAAACACAAGCGCAAAATTTCAATCTTTTACAACTGGGATTTTCAACCTTTTATTTAAATCGCACGAACCGTTCTGGCATCGTTACTGGTGGAATGATTGGTGGTAAAGAACAAACTGGCGAGTGGAAGATAGATGCTAGGTATAACAAAGACACCTTGATTGCTAGAATCAAAAAAATTGCGCGATACCGATGTAGAATCCATTTGTACAATCTGGATGCAATAGAATTTTTAACTACCCTCCTTCCGCAACTCCCCACAAACAAAACCTTCACATATCTAGATCCTCCTTACTTTGTTAAAGGCCAAGGACTTTATGAGGATTATTACCGACCAGAAGATCATGGTGAAGTGGCAAGAATAGTATCTGCTATAGATCATCATTGGATGGTTTCATATGACAATACTCCTGAAATCGCCGCACTTTACGATAATCACCGAAAGCTCGAATACACCCTCAATTACAGTGCTGCCACTAGCTATGAAGGATCAGAATTAATATTTTTCTCTGATGACTTGAACGTGCCACTAACCGGCAATCCTACTAAAGTATATTTATAGTAACGAAATCTCAGAATTCTATTTTACGTAGTCAAGATCATCAGCCATAATTTCTAGGTTGAGAATTCCCGTGCGTCCCGGCGGTTGCACCTCCGGCTAATTTCCGATGTCCCTTCGGGACAAATTAATTTTGTAGAATTTGTAAGGTCAACTATTCAATTTTCTTGGGGGAGAAATTATGAAGACAGTAAAAAATACAATTTTCTTTTTGTTGCTAATTGCGTTACCCGCATTAGCCCAACGAACCACAACACAAACGCGTAAGCCTGCTGCGCCAGCGCCTGCTTCGCCTGCGAAAGCGGCTCCGGCTGAACCGGAAACTGTCAATGATTTAAAGATCAAGACGCGGATGGAAATGCAGGGGTTCAATATGGATTCCACCGTGTACATCAAAGGCGAACGCGAGCGCACCGAACAGACTTTGCCGGGGATGAACCTGCAAATGGTGACAATTAAGGAATGCGATCTGCGCCGCGATATTCAGATTAACGATAACGCAAAGGTCTACAAAATTGATCCGTTTGGCGATAACACGCCGACGGCTCCGGTGCCGAAAACTACGACAGCAGCTCCGCCTCCGCCTTCCAATAAACCTACGCGCAAGGGCGGCATCGTCACGATCAATGTCACGATGACGGATACGGGGGAGCGCAAGGAAATGTTTGGCTATCAGGCGCGTCATTTGAAAATGGCGATGAGTTTTACTTCCTCGCCGGATGCCTGCTCTAAGGCGAATATGCGGATGGAAACAGATGGCTGGTACATCAATTTCCGCAATAATTTTAATTGCCGCGAAGAGTTTGTGCCGCGTCAGGCGATTGAGCGCGGACGCAAACCTGACTGCCTGGACGAATGGAAATACAACGTGCAGGGCAATGTGAAAATCGGCTATCCGGCGGATGTGACGATGACAATGTTCGACGAAAAAGGGAAGCCGTTCTCGATGCGTCAGCAAATTCTGGAATTGTCACGCGCCAAATTGGATCAGGCTTTGTTTGAAATTCCGGCAGGCTATACCGAAGGCGATCCGTATTCGATGAAGGCGATGATGGGCGGAATTGATTTAGGTTCGATTGGCAAAATGGCAGGAGATGCATCGCGCCGCGAAAATTCTTCAACCGCTTCCGTAGCCGCTAAAAAAGCGGGTACGGTGCGACTCGGCATCGTGCAGCCTTCCGCGAAAATCGGATCAAATGATGTTGGTGAAGGCGTACGCAGTACGCTGATGCGCTACATCAACGGCGGCGCGTCTTTAGAAGTAATTCCATTGTCCTCGGCATCAGAGGCTTCATCGAAGCAGTGCGATTTTGTGATGACTTCGAGCTTGACGCATACACCGGGCAAGAGCGGCGGTGGCCTCGGCGGATTTATGAAAAAAGCCGCGTCGGTCGGAGGACAAATCGCTTCGGGGACGATGGGAACCGGATCGTCTTCACCGCAATCAGCAGCGGACGCTTCATCAAGTATCAAATCGAAAGACGAAGTGAGTTATGACTATCAGGTGACTCGCGCTGATGGTTCGTCGGTGGCTTCGAATTCACAAAAACGCAAAGCGAATTCAGATGGTGAAGATGTGATTTCGCCGATGCTTTCACAAGCCGCGGGTGAAGTGATGCGAGCGGTTTTGAAGAAGTAGCGCAAACTTTCTAGTTTGCGATTTTGGCAGCAAATATATTTCACAAAAATTAAATATTTTTTTACAAAAACGGATCGAGAAAAATGCGATCCGTTTTTTTAATCAGCGCAACCAAGAATTGATTGCGCTGTCGTTAGGTATTCTTCCTTGGGTTTTTTGAGAAATGACGCAAACTGGAAAGTTTGCGGTACATTCCGCATTTCCTGCGTCGAGCACGAGCGACCAGTCCCGCCAGTCCTGTTCCCAACAACAACATCGTTGCTGGCTCTGGCACCGGCGCAGTTAATCCCGGCGCTGTGATGCTAAACGTATCATTTGACGTGTACACGCCAGTTACCAAACTGACTTTGGTGGTGTCCGTACCCGTTCCGGTCGCGGCGGCAAAGATTCCCGTGCCACCTGTGATGACGTAGCTAATGCTGGCTGACGCGTTGCCTTGTGCATCGGGTGGAGTAAATACATTTGTCAGAGTTCCGAAAAATCTGTTCCCGTTTGCCAGCGTAAAAGTAAATGTTCCCGTCCCTGGAAATGTACCGTTCGCATTCGGCTTAGTTGGATCAGCGGTGCCGATTCCAAGAAAGCTAAAGTTGCCAAAAATACTAGTTCCGGTTCCATTCGCTTTGAAAGCGATGGTCGGCGGCGGGACAGATGCATCGGGCAGCGACAAGCCCGTATGAATAACTGAGAACGTTACCGTATCTGCTTTGGTTATCGTGACCGCTCCAACCATAAACAGGAAGGCTGCTGTACATGCGAATTTGTGTAGTGTGGTCATTGAATTGTTCCTTTTTTGTGAAGGTAAGCTGGCAGCTTACAGAGTTAGCTGAAAAACGGGGCTGATGGTTGAAAAATTAATTTTGGGTGGGGAGCGGAGACTCCCCCCGTTCATGAAAGTTTGTTTTCGATCAAACCAGCATTAGTGAATTATCGTCAAAGACTTCAAGCTTTGTGATCTTGCCGTCTTTCATTGTCCAGACGTGAACCAGCCTGTTTTCAATTTTCTTACCAGTTGGTTTGTATGTTCCAACATTGCGCACGATGACCGCAATTTTATTGCCTTGCGCGATGTATTCCTGTACCTCGAATGATTCAAATTCATACGCCTCTGCCAGCTTGGTAAAAAACTGTGCGATTTGTTCAAGGCCTTTGTAGGAGCCGACCCAGGGGATTACGCCCGCTGGGCCATTGGCAATAAATTCCCCATCGGCGGTATAAAAGCTGAGGACGCTGGCAATATCGCCGCGAGCGAATGCGGCGTAACCTTCTTTGGCGATTTCGACATTTTCTTGTTCGGTCATAATTCTCCTTTTATGGTTGGTTATTTATTGCAGCCCATAAGTCTGCAATAGGATTCGCTCATACAAGCTGTGCGGCAACACACGTTTGAGCGCGACGCCCAGACGTTGATCCAAGCGGCCTGTCGTGTAGCGCAGTCGCGGCTTCGGCGTGTTAAGAATTCGTTCCAGCACTTGTGCAATCAGTTGGGGCGACGGCCCGTTCATTTCGTCGCGCTCCATTTGGCTGAGGGCTTTGTGATACTTTTCGGAATACGCGTTGTTACTTTGCGATTGTTTGGTTCGTTGCCGACCTGCTGTAAATCCTGTCGCAAAATCGCCCGGTTCAATCATCACGACATGAATGCCGAACGGCGCGACTTCCATCCGCAACGCTTCGGTCAAACCTTCCAACGCAAATTTGCTGGCACAATACACCGTCTGAAACGGCACGCTGGTTAAGCCGCCCAGCGAACTGACATTCACAATCAAGCCGGATTGTTGCGCACGCATGATCGGCAACACGTATTTACACACACGCATCGTGCCGAAAAAATTGGTCTCGAATTGCGCTTTGGCTTCCTCAATGGAAGTGTCTTCAATCGCTCCGGCAATACCAAAGCCTGCGCAATTCACTACGACATCCAAACGATTTTCTACAGAGATAATTTGGTCAATCGCACTTTGCACTGAAGCGTCATCGGTAACATCAATCGGCAATGTAGTAATGCCGTTGAGATTCGTTTGTTGAATACTTCGGCGTGCGCCATACACTTTGTAACCGCGACTGTGCAGGTGCAATGCACAGTCGCGCCCAATGCCTGAGGATGCTCCGGTGATAAAGGTAATTTGCGGTTTGATAGAAATTGCCATTGATAAACTACACAAGTTATGATTTTTTGCCCGGCAATCGCCACATCATCCAGATATGGACACCGATGACATCTATTTCTTTGGTGATCTGAAATCCGTGGCATTGATAAAACGGGACATTGCGTGGCTTGGAGGTTTCCAAATAACAGCCTACGCCATCGGCATCCGCCCAACTCGTGAGTTGTTGCATCAACCCATGCAATCGAGGCAGGCAGTTAATTAAGCGTCGCGTTCCAGCTTTGCTTCGTTGCATCGTACTCGGCTTCGGTAGCCGTCTGGATTTGACCACGCACGCGCCAGCGCAATTCGTTTACAGCTTCAACATTTAGGGAGCGTTTCATTCTTGCTAAAGTGATAGCTTCGAGTTTCAATCGCCAATCCAACGCCAGCTTCGACATCACTATGAAATTCTGTTTGAGGCCCTTCACTTAGACCGCCGATATCATCCGCTCGAATTTTCGACTCTCTTACTTGATCCAAGCGATTTGTTTTTTCCAACAGGGCAGTATAGCCCTTCGAGACGGTATCGAAAGTTTGACTCCCTTCGTCATCTACTTCCTTCAAAATATCTAGCGCATGTAGGTAAAATTGCTCTGCTGTTTTGTAATTCCCTTCGTCGAAATAGAGCTTGGCGAGATTGTAATAACTCATTGCAGTGTCAGGATGCTCACGGCCTAGAACCTTTTCAATGCAAGCAAGGCTATTTTTATAAGATTGTTCCGCTTTTCTATAATCCCCTTCATCTATCGCCCTCTTAGCCTCATTGTCGTTACTATCCAACACCCATTTCATCCAACCTGGAAGCTGGCGTTTAGCCCTATCCTCATTATTAAGTTGTTCACCCACATGCTTTTTTTCCTTCAAATTATTCATGAGGCTCAGTGCCAAGCCGCTCCAGTAGCTTGATGCACGTTGGCGTAATGGCGCCTTATTAGCTTGAGGAAAAATCTCATCTAGAAAAGCGCGGGTACTTATATATACAAGTTCCTCTTTGTTTTTTGGTTTGCAAATCTAAATGTGATCGGCACCAACAGGAACTGTACTCTGACCTCCAATCTCAATCCCTCCTGAGGACTCATCTACAATCAAAGCTACTCCAACGGAGCAGGTTTCAAAGAAGATTCGACTCTTTATATGAAGATCAAGGCTATTTTGAATATACCAACTATTCAGCCCTATGAGCATTGGTTCGTTATCTCTGAGATTGTCAATAATTACGGTAGAGCGAAATATACGACCAATCTTCTTAATAATAGTAGCAAGGTTTGCGCCCGTATGTGGTGTAGCTAAAAAAACAACTCCACGGACAGCTTCACCTATTTTTTTATATCTTTTGTTGCCCCCGGAAATTGCTATTCGCAGCATCTGCTTGACAAGTAAACCGCCTAAACTGTGAGTGACAAAACACAGCGGTCTTCCTCCTATGCCCTAATCTTGTAGGGGTTTTGAAAAGAGAAAGAGAAGGAATAAAGTAAAAGGATATGAGTGAATTTACAAGACTGCGAGAATTTCGCCCCCAAATAAAA
>JAYTCQ010000244.1:0-15261 GCA_043736395.1 Blastocatellia bacterium
TGCATTGATCGCTGCGAATCTCGCGTACACCTACAGCCTGTTGCAAAAGAAAACTGAAACGACCTCGACCTTTGCGCGCGCGCTGCGATTGAATATCAAACAGCGTGATCCGATTGTCTATTTTTTGTATGGTCGTTACTGGCTGGAACAACAAAAATATGCGGAAAGCATCAACTGGCTGACGAAATGTCTGACGCTCAATCCGCATCTGTCCACTGCGTATTATCAGCGCGCCTTGGCCTATGAAAAAAGCGCAAACTATAAACTTGCGGAGGCTGACGCCTTAGCCGCGATTCGTGAAGATGAACGCAGCAAGGAAGCGCATCAATTACTGGTGCGCATTTATCGCACCCAAAACAAACCTGAACTCGCGCAAAAATATGCGACCGCGATTGAAAAATTAGTTGCGGCGGAAGGCGAACAACAATCCGCCAGCCGTGACATCAATCAAATCCTGCGCGTGGCTGAACCATTGCTGCGCGAAGGCAAATTTGCCGAAGCGATTCCACCTTACGAACAAATCGTCAAAACGATGCCGAATTTTTATGAAGCCTGGTTCGCGCTCGGCATTTCGTATGCGCAGGTCGGCAAGCTGACCGAGGCCGAAACCGCGCTCAAAAAATATTTGCAATTCCAACCCCTGTCCGCCGACGGCGCTTCGGCGCTTGGCATTTTGCTCACGCAAGTGGGACGCCATCAGGAAGCCCGCGAAATGCTGCGCCGCGCGCTCGGCTATGACGACACCTTGACCGAAGCGCGCAAGGCTCTGGCGCAATCGCATCTGGCGACATACGAATTCGCCGCAGCAAAAAAAGAATTGATGAAACTCGCAAACACCGAAAATGGTTGTGATAGCGAATGCGAATTGATGCTGGCGCGCGCGTATATCGAACTCGGCGAAAAGCAACCTGCGGCTGAACTCATCAACAAATCCAGACAAGCGCACGGTAAAGACCCGCGCTTTATGAAAGATATTGCGCACCTGCTGATTGAAACCAGTCGCAACCAAACGCAAACGCAAGAAATCGTGCAATATGTTGCCAGCACGTTGCCGCAGGATGCCGAAGCGCAGTATCTGCTGGCTGAATGGGCGTTCGGCAACAGTCGTCCCGACCTCGCACAGGAAGCATTGATTCGTGCATTTCAAAATCGCCCTGATGAAACGGTGCGCATGAAGGGCGGCTTTTTGCTGGGACAAATTGAAGAGCGAGCCGACCGCTTGGAACGCGCCGCACAAGCTTACAAAATCGCGTGGGACATCAACGAAAAACTCCCGCTCCCAGATGCGCGTCGTGCGGCGTTGTACATTTCGTTTCTGGCACGCCACAACCGTGAAGACGAAGCCGCGCAATACATCCAACAATTGCTGGCACGCAAACAAATGGTCGGCGCGGCGTACTTCGAGCAAGCAAAGCTTTTGTTTCAGCGTGGCCAACGCGAACCCGCCATTGACGCGGCCAATCTGGCGTTGCAGGATGCAACGAACGATATTGACACTGTCAGCGGTATCCGTTCGTTTTTGATTAAAGCCTATTACGCTATTGGGAAAAAAGACGAAGCGTTGAAGCATAAAGAGTGGTTCGACAAACGACCGCGCTAATAGCCCCATGCACAATACAAGCATCACAACCTGGGTCAAAATCAGCCTCGTGCTTTTGTGCTGCGCTTTCGTATTGTTTGGCTCATCACAGCACACCGTTGAAGCGCAACCGGAAACCACTTCAGCGAATGAATATGCGGGTAATGCCGCTTGTGCAAAATGTCATACCGATCTTTATAAGACTTTTGCGCAAACGCCGATGGCGAACAGCAGCGGCACTGTTAACAACGATGTGTTGCAAAACAAATTGCCTGCGGCAGAATTTTTGCACGCGACTTCCGGCATCAATTATCACATCACGAAAGATGGCGCTGATACCTTTATTGAATTCGAGCGATCACAAATCAATCCGCTCAAAGGACGCCGCAAGCTGGATTTTTTTATCGGCTCCGGCAATCATGGACGCAGCTTTTTGAGCGCGTTGGATGGCTTTCTCTATCAATCTCCGGTTTCGTATTACGCCAAAGATCATAAGTGGGAAATGTCACCTGGTTACGAAATGATGGATGCGATGAAGCTGGGACGCGCGATTCGCAAAGGTTGTCTGGAATGTCATGCTTCACAATTGCAACCTATTGCCGGAACAGAAAACCGGTACGCCGCGCAGCCGTTTCTTGATCGCGGCATCAGTTGCGAACGGTGTCACGGCCCCGGTCAGCAACACATCGCATTGATGAAATCAGGCAGTAAAATCAAGGGCATTGTAAATCCAACCAAACTCGCACCATTGCAACGCGACAGCATTTGCGCGCAATGTCATTTGTCCGGCGAAGCGCGTATCGAAAGACCTGGTCGTTCGCTGCTGACCTTTCGCCCCGGCGATGCACTGTCCGATCACGTGCTGTCATTTATGCAATCAAACGCAAACGGCGAAACACTCAAGGCTACTGGACACGTCGAAAAACTCTGGCAAAGCAAATGCAAACAGATCAGCGGTGATAAGCT
Source organism: Blastocatellia bacterium (assembly GCA_043736395.1). Lineage (GTDB taxonomy): Bacteria > Acidobacteriota > Blastocatellia > RBC074 > RBC074 > JAFDVL01. The sequence continues at coordinate 2,546 of JAYTCQ010000244.1, forward strand.
TTCCTGTACGACCTGCCACAATCCACACGAGGCACAAGCGAAAGCGAATGCCGCAAGTTATTTCAATCCGAAATGCGCTTCGTGTCATCAGAACAATGCCTGCAAAGAAGATTGGAAAATTCGCACGCAGGCCAGCAACAATTGCATCTCGTGTCACATGCCCAAAAGCCCTACGGAGCATATTGGTCATAACGTGTTCACGAATCACGCAATCCCGCGCCGCTCCAACGCAACCGCGCCAGCAACTTCCGGCGACACGCAACTCACTCCGTTCTGGGGCAAAGCCACGACGCGTGATCTGGGACTAGCGTATCTTGCCGCCGCCAGTCGCACCAAAGATGCAAATTATTTACGCGCCACTGAACTGCTGAAAAAATCTGAGTCAACGTTGAAAAATGATGCGTATGCTCTAACCGCTTTGGCAAAAATGTATGAGCGCGAAAAAAACATCGAAGCCGCGACGCGCTGTTATGAATCCGCTTTGCAATCCGATCCCGCGCAGACCGAAGCCGCCGTGAATTTGGGTACGCTTTACGCACGCCAGGGTAAATTGCCCGACGCGGTAAAATTGTGGGAAGACGTGCTCACGCGCAACCCCGGCTATGAAATTGCACGCATCAATTTAGCCGTCGCGCATCTGGAAAACGGCAACTTCGAGACTGCGCGCAAAACTTTGCAGAAAGCGCTCGAATACGATCCTGATTTGCCAATGGTGCGCAAGTTATTGTCGGATTTGAACGCAATGCAGAAATAGTTTTCTATGGGTTTACAATCAGTTCCTTATTATCTCAGAACCTGTAACGAACCAATGCGCACAATTTTTGTGTTGGTATTTCTTTTCGTTTTTCAGTTTTGTCTATATGCCCAAGCTGTCAAACCTAAACCACAACCCAAGCCACAAATCACCTATACCGACATTGCGCCTAAATCAAATTTTGCCTATCGCACGAATAATAACTTCGGCGGCAAAAAATATTTCCCGCAACCGATGTGCGGCGGCATAGCGATTCTTGATTACAACAATGACGGGCTGATGGACATTTTTTTCACCAACGGTGCGAAGCTGCCCGAACTGAAAAAAACAGACGCGTCCTTTGATAACTGCCTGCTGAAAAATAAAGGTGATGGCACGTTTGAAGACGTCACGAAGCCCGCAAATTTATTGGGTCAGGATTTAAGTTTTTGTTTTGGCGCAGCAGCTGCTGATTATGACAACGATGGAAACACAGATTTATTTATCGCTACTGCCACACGCAACGCGCTCTATCACAACAACGGCAATGGGACGTTTGCGGAGGTCACAAAAACAGCCGGACTCGATAACAAAATGCCGGATTTGTTGAGCGTTGGTGGCGCCTGGTTTGATTACAACAACGATGGATTGCTGGATTTAGTCGTAGCAAATTACACCTTTTGGAATCCTGTCAAAGACGCACGTTGTATGTCCGGCGAAACCGAAGTTTATTGCCACCCGCGCACGGTAAAACCTGTGCCGCCGCAATTGTATAAAAATATTGGCGAAGGAAAATTTATTGAAGTCACTGAAAAATCAGGCTTCGCCGCTGCCGCTGGAAAAGGAATGGGCATCAGCATTGCTGATTTCAATAACGATGGCTGGCAGGATGTTTTTATCGCCAATGACACCGAACGGAATTTTCTCTTTCTCAACCAACAGGATGAGACATTCAAGGAAGTCGGATTGCTCTTTGGTGTCGCTTACAACGATCAAGTGCAAACGGTTTCGGCGATGGGTTGTGATGCCAAAGATTTCGACAACGACGGCTTCGTAGATATTTTTTACAACGACATTGCCGGACAGATTTTCGGTCTTTTCAAAAACGATGGCGGCAAATTTTTCAGTTATGTTTCGCCCTCGTACAACATCGAAAAAATCAGTCGCCCTTACACCGGTTGGAGCGCGGGGTTTATTGATTACAACAACGACGGCTGGAAAGATTTTTATTCGGCAAATGGCGATCTTGAACCTTCTTCGCCCAACGCCAAACAGCACGATTCGATGTTCGAGAATGTCGAAGGCAAATCATTCACGGATGTTTCAGCCAAGCTTGGCGAAGCCTTTCTATCGCTCGGCTATCAGCGCGGTTCAGCATTCGCCGATTTGAATAATGATGGCTTTCTTGACATCGTAATTACATCACTTGACCAGAAGCCGAAAATCCTGATGAATTCAGCGAACAATCAATCGCATTGGTTACTCATCAAATTGATCGGCAAAAAATCTAATCGGGACGCGATTGGCACAAGTATAAAAGTCACTACGGCAGCGGGGCGCACGCTCTACAATCACGTCACGACCAGTGTTGGTTTCATGTCATCCAGCGATGTGCGCGCGCACTTTGGCTTAGGCAATGAGAAGACGATTAAGTCTGTTGAGATTACGTGGAGCAATGGACGCAAACAAATATTGAGCAATGTAGCGGCGGATAAATTGCTGACCATAGAAGAGCAATAAAGCAAAAGGTAATCAGACAGGATGAACAAGATTGAGAACAGGATTAACAGGAAATCATCGCGCCTGAAGTGGCTTGTTTATCCTGTCAAAAATCTTGTCAATTCTGTCTTGTTTTTCTGTCTTATACTTTCAATCCAGGCACAACCCACCAAACCAAAATCACAACCCGCTATCTCTTTTGAAAATACGATTGATCGCAGCGGCATCAACTTCATCCTGAACAATAGTCGTACTCCTGAAAAACACCAGATTGAAACGATGATGGCGGGCGTAGCCGTTTTAGATTTTGACAACGACAATCTGCTGGATATTTATTTTGCGAATGGCGCAGCATTGCCGAGCTTTGATAAATCCGATCCGAAATTTTTCAATCGCCTCTATCGGAACAATGGCAACGGTACATTTACGGATGTGACAGAAAAAGCAGGCGTCAAAGGCAAAGGCTACGCGATGGGTGTGGCGACGGGCGATTATGACAACGACGGTTTCGTTGATCTTTACGTCACAGGCGTCAATCACAATCAGCTTTTTCACAACAATGGCGACGGCACATTTACGGATGTCACCGACAAAGCCCAGGTCACAAGTGTGATTGCGAAGTACGGCAAGACATATTCGGTGAGCGCAGGTTGGCTGGATTTTGACAATGATGGCTGGCTGGATTTATTTGTCGTGAATTATCTAAACTGGAATCTCAAAACTGCGCCGCCCTGCAAATCCAAAGAGATTCGCGCGTATTGCAATCCAACGCATTTCGACGGGCAGCCGAATATTCTCTATCGCAACAATCACGACGGTACGTTCACCGATGTGTCCGAAAGCTCCGGCATCGGCAAACACATTGGCAAAGGGATGGGTGTAGCGTTTGCAGATTATAACGGCGACGGTTTCACCGATATTTTTGTGGCGAACGACACGTTTCGCAATTACTTGTTCGAAAATCAGCGCAACGGAACCTTCAAAGAAATCGGCATCCTGAGTGGCATTGCATTCAATGAAAACGGCAAGAGCATTGCCGGAATGGGCGTGGATTTCCGCGACATCAACAACGACGGCAAGCCCGATGCGTTTGTCACCGCGATGATTGGCGATACGTTTCCGCTGTATCAAAATCTCGGCAATCAATTCGCAGATGTCACGAATAATGCGGGGCTGGCAACACCGACGATTCGCTTGACGGCGTGGGGCAACGGCATTTTTGATTTTGACAATGATGGATGGAAAGATATGTTTGCCGCGTGTGGCGCGATTCTCGACAACGCGATGGAAATTGAAGGCAATCCGTATCCGCTGCCAAACTTGTTGCTGCGCAATCTCGGCAATGGTCAATTTGCCGATGTCAGCAAAGCGTCCGGCGTAGCGAACGCACTCCCACATCGCGGCGCGGCGTTCGGCGATTTCAATAACGACGGACGCGTGGACATCGTGACAACAAACCTGAATGCGAAGCCCGAATTGTTGATGAATCGCTCACAAAATTTGCAGCACTGGCTGATCGTGAAATTAATTGGCAGCCAAAGTAATCGTGACGGACTGGGCGCACAGTTGAAAATTACTGCCGGAAAGATAACGCAATACAATCATGCAACCACGAGTGTTGGGTATAGTTCAGCTAGTGACAAGCGCGTTTATTTTGGCTTAGGCACAAATGCAATGATTGATCGTTTGGAAATCACCTGGCCGAGCGGCACACAACAAACACTGAGCAAAATCAAAGCCGATCAGATTTTGGTGGTGAAGGAAGAAGCGCAATGAGAGTGATAAGCCCTGAGAAAAAGTTTTTTCGTCCACGAGGTCACACGAAGTTTCACGAAGAAAAATCATCCTGCTCATTCCCTCTTCGTGTTTTCTTCGTGTGGCTTCGTGGAGAAAAACCACTGCGGTTAATCGTTCTCTTTTCTGCCCTATGCGTGACGGTCTGCGCGCAAATACAACCCGATCCCAATTTGCTGGCAGCGGAAAGTTACCTGCAACAAAAAAAATTTGCGAAGGCGATAGAAGCGCTCAACCTAGTTTTTCAAGTACAAGATAAACCCCCAGACGCAGCGTTCGGGATGATGGCGACGGCGCAATTGAATGTTGGCAATAAGGAGCAGGCGATAGCCTTTACCGAACGCGGCCTTGCCATGTATCCGGCTTCGATAAAACTCGCGGAATTCTATGTAGCATTGCTTGGCGAAGTCGCTACGGCGGATGAAACGAAAACGAAGCTGGAACAAATGGTCAAACGGCAACCGCGCTCTATCGTATTTCGCAAAGCATTGGCGCGCCTGCTCAGCAATTCTTCCGCAAAGGCAGAGTCGTTGTTTACAAGCCTGGCAAAAGATTTACCACGCGATGCTGAGACGCATTACCTGTTCGCGCAGTGGGCTTGCGTCAACGATAAAAACGAATTATGCGTGAGCGAAAGCACCAAAGCCATTGCGCTTTCAGGCAATAATCTGGAAGCGGTGATGCAGCTCAATACATTACGCGCGATGGCGCACGATACGCTGAATCACGTGCCGCAAGCGGAAGCCGCATTTCGTCAGGCATTAGCGGCGAATCGCAAATTATCGAAGCCTTCGCCGCATTCCTCATTCAAATACGTCGAATTTTTAGTCAAACATAACCGCGACGCCGAAGCGCAAACGTTGAATGATGAATTGCTGAAATGGTCTCCCGATTTTGGCGAAGCGCATTTTGAACGCGCGAAATGGTTGGTCAAACAAAAGCGTAATCAAGAAGCCCTAACATCAGCGAATCGGGCTTTATCACTACTCGAAAAGGAAACTAAACAGGCGAAGGCGATTCACGCATTTTTGGCCAAAACATATTTTGCGTTAGGCCAAACGGCAGAAGCAGAATTCCATCAAAAAGCGGTTGAGGCGATTAAATAACTCTTCATCAAATTATTGCGGGTAAGGGAAAGGTAAAAAAATAAACGAGTTGCCAATATTTTATATGAAAATAGTGGCAGAGACGTTAAAGCTAAAAGGTGAACGCGCCTTTTTGGCTTCCCACTAAGCTCAAAATATATGACAACTCGTCTTTGTAAAAATTCTACTCAAATTCTCACAAAATGCAATAGGAAAAATGTTATAAATAACAGTTAGGCGTCTGGTGAGGTTAAACGCCAGGCTTGATTTTGTGAGAAAAAATCAAAGAATTTAGATGTAGCGTGCAAGGAACGAATGGCTTCGGTGACGCCATTTACCGTACCAATAGCAAAGCAGATATAAGAGTAAAATACTCAGCAGTGACATTGCATATACGCCCCATAATGGCAGGTGAAAACCTTCCGGCATCCCTGTAATTTTTACTGTAAAATTAAATGAACCCCAAGAGTATCCCGCAAGCAAAGCCATCAGTAATCCCATAAAGTGCAACAGGTACAAATGTGCAATGTAGTAAAACATCGGTACGCGACCAAATGTTAATAAAGGATTCAGTCCGGGTATTTGACGTGCCGAAAATTTCTCTACCCACGCTAGAAAAATTAATGCCGGGCCAAGTGTCATCAGCAAAAATTGGAGAGAAGTCGGATACTTTGTGACATTCAGGAATGACATCAAAGTCAGTGTGATATTACTTTGAGGGGTGAATAAATTTGGTTCACCATATAGATTAAAGATACGCAGGATGAGAAATAGAGCGACTGCTGCAAAACCGATTTGTAGCAAGATTCGCTGTCTGTTTCTAGCTTCGAACTTGGCTTGATAAACATTGCCCAGCCAATATCCAAGTGCCATTACTCCAACTAGCGGAATCAGCGGGTAGGTCGTTCGAACTGAATATCCATTGAGCAATGGCAAGACATTTTTTTGATGCAGAATAGACCATAAATAATAAGCTGTCGTATTCGGAGCAAGATAAACTTTATCGAAAAGATTGTGCGCAAAAACTAACAATAATCCGAAAGCTCCGAGCCATTTCGAGGGTAAGTAAATCAGCAGTGCCAGTAAGATCATGCCAACACCCAGTACCCAGATTACTTGCATATAAAATAATTGCCAGTGCCAATTGAACGTCCAGGCAAACCATAAAACTGTAAACTCAAGCAGAATTAAAAACAGCCCGCGCTTCCACAAATAATTTGAGAGTTTTTTATTTGAACCAATCTTCGCCCTTACTAATCTGGCGGAAATGCCAGCCAGAAGCACAAACACTGGAGCGCAAAAATGCGAAATCCAGCGCGTCAGGAAAAGTGCCGGGCTAACTTGCTGGATGTCTACTGGATCACTTACCGCAGGGAGATTCGCATATTCGCGGGCATGATCCACTACCATGAGCAACATGATTACCCCCCGCAAAATATCTAGTGAGACAATACGTGAAAAATGCGGCAGGAGCGGTGAAGCTCCTGCCTTTGATAAATTTTCATTTAGAATTTTCATCAGTATTTTATCTCCTGAAGGGTGTCCACGAGAAGGTCAGCATCACCGCACGTGGTTGTCCGGGGAAATTTCCAACGTGAGCTGCGAAGAGGGAACTTGTGGCGTAAAGCCTGTCCGTGATGTTCGTAATTTGCAATTGCAGCCGAGCACGCGAGGTCAGTTCCTGATAGAAACTCACGTCTGCAATCGTGTACCCGTCTGCCCGAATACCCGCGAAAGGTTCGACGCGATCGCTAACTTTTTCTAATCCAAAACCGATGCCAGTGCTCTCGAGAAAATTGTAACGAGTGAATAATCCAGTTGTATGCTTCGGCGCGTTCGCTAATGGGCGACCAATTAACGACGCGACGTTGTCTTTCAAAATACGCGTGTTGACGTTGGCGTAATTGAAAGCCATGTACCAGCTCCGCGTCAGAAAGCCTTCGACGTTAAATTCAAAACCGCGAGAACGGGCTTGACCCACAGCGAGTACTGCATTCGCGTTATTTCCAGCGGGACCGAGCAACGGATCGGGGCGCAGCATATTTTCTTTATTGATATTGAAAAATGCGCCGGAGACGAATAATTTACGATTAATTAATTCAGTTTTGACGCCAGCTTCAAATTGATTTCCGGTTTCAGGCTTGAACGGACCGTTCGCTTGCGGAGCCTGTGAAAAAATTGGTGCCCGCGTAAAACTATTCGCATAGCTCGCATAAAATGAAACCTGTTCGACAGGCTTGATGACAACCCCCATTCTTCCTGAGAGAGCAGTATCTTCATATTTTAAAGGCGCTAAGGCAAATCCTTTGTCGTCGTAAAGGTCTACGCGTCCACTGAGTAAGAACTGAATGAAGCGATTCACAACGATTTGATCCTGCGCGTAAAACCCGGTGCGTTTGGTGTTTGCTGTGCTGGTAGCAAAGGCTCCGAGAGTGTAGTTGCGTTCATCTGTCAGCCTGTAGACCGGATTAAAAATATCAATTGCAGGAACCGTACCGCCAGCGACTTCACGTTCCCGGGCGCGTGCCTGACGGAAAATGTGATCCTGTGCAATGTGTTCGATGCCAAACAGCAATGTATGCGTACCGAAGCCGTTTGAGTTTGCTACTTTGCTGAGATTTCCGTTCAGACTCCAATCATCATTGGAGCGGTAGAAATTGCGGAACTCGCGACGCATGGTTCGACCTGTTGTGGTCGCCGCATTCAATCCGCGAGGTTCGTGATATTTGTCGTTATTTTCGTATTCCAGATAACGAAAGGTGTAATCGGCGTTCCAGCCGCGTGATAAATTATTTTCGCCACGCAGTTGCAGGACACGCGCGATCAGTTTGACGAAATCAGCAGGCTCAGCGGCTGACCATTTGATGTTTGCCAGAAAGATGCCGTTCGCGTCTACGGGTATACCACGCAGACGATTACCGGGCAGGCGTTGGTTGATGAATTCATATTCAGCACTGAAGCGGTTGCTGTCATTTGCTTTGTACAGCAAATTGCCGACGGCATGTGAATTCATTGACGCGGCGTTGTTGCGGAAACTGTCACGGTCTTCAAAATAAAATGCGCCGCGTGCTAACAGCTTGTCGGTGATTGGACCTGTCATTTCGCCGTTCACCATTTTTTGATTGAAGCTGCCAAAGCGTACCTGCATTTCGCCATCCAGCGCTTCTTTCGGCTTTTTCGTCACATAATTAATGAGTCCGCCGATTTCACCCGAACCATAGAGCGCTGAAGTCGCACCTTTTAAAACTTCGACGCGTTGAATATTTGTCAGGCGAATTTGCGACGTACTGAAACCCGCGTTGCTGACATCACCTTCGAGCGAGCCGAACGGATTGCCACGTAAGCCGTTGTATAAAATCTCGCGCTGGGTAAAGCCGCGAAACGTCATGGCGCTGTAGTTGTTTTGATTAATGCCACTGACATTGCGAAAGAGTTCGTTGCCTTCGAGGATGGCGCGATCTTCGATGAGCTGATTCGGGAAGACCTGCACAGACTGTGGTAAGTCAATCAGGCGGGTATTAACACGAGTTCCAACCGAAGTGTCTTCGAGGTGATATTCTTTGAGGCTGGCGACAACATCAACCGAAGAAGTAATTTTTCCCAGCCGTACGTCTTGTTTCGTTGTCTGTCCGGCCTTAATTTCCACTTCCAGTTTTTGCGGAACGAAGCCGCCGCCGCTGATGACCAGAATGTATTTTCCAGCAGTGATGTTCGCAAGCGTGAATTGTCCATTGTCTGTCGTGACTGTTTCATGCGAGGTTGTTTCAAGCTTGACGTTGATACCAGTGGCGGCAATGCCATCAGTTGTCACGCGTCCGCTAAGAGATCCCGAATTTTGCGCGTATGCAGAGCATAAAAAAAGACAAAGGATGGCTAAAGCAATCCTGCCATTCAGCCAGATTTTTTGAAGAAATTTTCCAATCGAAGGATAAGTGTTCACAGGTGATGAGTTGTTTACTTCTGTCATAAGTTCCTTTTTAGATTTTGTAGTCGTGTAGGCGTTCGATAACGCACGCCTGTATCTCCACAGAATCCTAAAATTTCTGTGGATTGCGATGCCGCAGGCGGCAAGAAAGGTCATCAGTCCATGTCGAACCAATGGCTTACGGAGTTACAGTAAAATAGGAAATTAAAGACGCGGCGGAGCGCGATCAGAAGGTTGTCTGAAGGAGAAAAAGCGAATTGCACTGAATGATTTTTCTATGACAAGAGACACAGATAAATCAATCTGTATGGGATGAGGAATTGCGAGGATAGCCTGAGCATGTTGCAGCGATTCGCAGACGCCACAGCTATGAATAGCACTGCTGAATACTTCATTAGAAATATTCAGCGAAGGTGCAGAGAATGCCAGAGAGGAAGAGAATGCTTGTGGCGCAACTTCTCGTTTGAAATGCGCTAAGCTGTGCAAGCTAAGATTAACTGCGCTAAGCAATAAAACCGCAGTCAATAATTGTCTAATGAAGTTGTTGCGCAGAGAAAATTTCATCTACTTTTCATTGAATGAAGTAAGCCGAAATCCAAAGCAGAAAAATAGTTTTCCAATTTTTAGAAAAATCTCAGCGTATAGCTAAGCTGAACACCGCGCCCGATTTCAGGAGCGATATTCTTTATGAATGACAGGTGATTAAAATATAATTTGTTTCCGAGATTGAATGCTTTCACCGAAAAAATTTGCGCTACATGTTGCGTGGCAAATGTATAGGAAGCATTCAACCCGAATGTTGCATACCCATCAGTGCGTGTTTCAGTTGAAAAGATTTTGTCCTGCGCGCGGGCTAAAATAATTTCTGGTGCAAACCGAAAACTTCCAAATGTTCCTTCCAGTCCAATTCTGCCGCGCAAAGGTGGAATTCGTGGTAGTGGAGTCTGCGTTGCGGTGAGCTGCGCGTTGACATAATCAAAGCTGGATAGTAACCAGAAATTTTTGCTGAGATTGAAATCCGCTCGTGCTTCGACTCCGGTATAGCGACTGGTTCCTTGAGAATAATTGGCGATGACTAAACCGGAATCTTCGTCAGTTTCTCCGGTTGGTGCGAGGAAAATAAAATCTTTGATGTGATAGTAAAAATAATTCACTTCGCCGCGAAAACGATTGCTCTGTTGGCGTAGCGAAATATCAATCCCATCATTGCTTTCGCGTCGCAAATTATTATTCCCGATTTCAAACGTTAAATTTCCTGGATGCGGACCAATATTGTAAAGCTCTTCTAACGCCGGAGCGCGGTAGGAATGGCTATAATTGGCAACGAACGCGCCGCCTTCCCACAGCGGCACACGTAATCCAACCGCACCTGAAAATCCATTAAAGGAGCGTGCTGGCTGACTTGTCGGCGTATATCCGTTGTATTCGAATCGTGCGCCAAACTGCAACGCCGCTCGTGAAAAATTAATCGTTTCCAGTGCATATCCTGCAAACGCATTTTGAATCGTTGGAGGCGCAAGCGCCTCCGCGCCGACAGATTTATAATCGCGACGCATTCCCCAAACACCAAAACTTCCAGTTAACTTTCCTTTTCTTTTTTGTTCAGCGAGTGCGCTATACAACAACGATTTGTTGATGAAATTGGTATTGATGACGTTCGTCGCGGAATCAACTTCCTGATGATTGTAATCGTTGTATTGAAGTTTAAATTGCGCACCGCTAAAGACAGATTCGAGATCATGTAATCCAGCTTTGAGATGCACACTTTGCCGTTTCATTTGTAGATGAACAAGCTCTGGTTCTTCTTCGGATGAATCGTAGGGAACTCCATATTTGCGACTATCCACTGTGTAATTTGTATTGAAAAATCCTTTCCGCGAGTAATAACCAAATCCGCCAGAGCCATTACTCGAACGCGAATATGAATTTAAAACTTTGCCAATCGGAGTCTGATATTCACCTGCTCTTACTCCGCCACCGCTTCCCCAAAAAAGCCAATTCTCAGTGCCAAATTCGATACCACCGCTGCCGCCTCCGGTGTAATTATTTGAGCTGCCAACACCAGTCAAATATCCGTGAATGCCTTTGTGAGCGGCGTCGTGCCCGGTGATCGCATTGATGACGCCACCAGTTGCGCTGCTGCCATAAAGTAAAGTCGCAGGTCCTTTGACGATTTCAATTTTATCGAGTGACATCACATCAATCGGTTCGGCGTGATCGCCTGATTGCGCACCTAATCCGCCCACGCGCATGCCATCTTGCAGGACGACTACGCGGTCGCCATCGAAGCCGCGAATAACAGGACGCGAAGACCCCGGCCCGCCACTTCGTTTCGCAACTCCAAGTTGATTATCTAAAGCTTCACCGAGGGAAATCGGATTTTTTTCAGCCAATTCAATCGCGCCTAAAGTCGTGACGGATTGAATCGAATTGAAGGTCGTTTCCTCGTTACCGGAAGCGGTAATTGTTACTTGTTCGGTAAATCCGGAAAGTTTAATTTGAAAATCTGCTTTTGTTTGCGCACCTGAAATTTCAATAGTTTTGACTGAATCAGGAGCGCGATCGAGATGCGCGTGAACTTCGTATTTTCCAACGGGAATGTTGGTGAATTCATAGTTCCCGTTTTCATCGGTGACGATTTTTCGATTTAGCCCGATGATGGTAACCGTGACGCCATGCAAGACTGCATTTGAAGAATCAAGTGTTACGGAGCCGCGCAGACTTCCAGTGGATTGTGCCAGTATGTTGGTAATAAAAATTAGAAAAAAATAGCAAGTTAGAATTTTGAATCGCATAATTAAATCCCTCAAAAATCGCGACTGAACGTAGCGTTTTTGATCAATTAAAAAATAGTGTTCGGCTGACGAATTAAATCCATCAGCCAATTTTTTTAAGAGTAGGGTTTAGCTGCGAGGAGGTGCGCGGTCAGAGGAGAAGAGAATTTTCTTCGCGTCATAATTTGTTTCACGCTGCGAAGAAATTTGAGCAGAAGTCGTCGCTGAAAATTCAAAATTGCTTGTCGGCAAATCCAACGAAAGCGCTTGATGATCGAGGCAAATTGAACATTGATGATTTTGATTTTGCGCGGCGGAATCTTCGTGATGCACTGAAATGTGCTGGGAAGACTCTTGATGAAATGGCTCGTCAGCCAGATGTAAAAATACATGTCCGGTCAGGCTCGACAAAATTGCGAGTACTAAAACCGATACGAATATTTTTGTTCGAATTGTTTTTCCGATTCGCTTCATTATTGGAAATACTATGACGAATTTTCCTTGTCATTGTCAAGGCGCAGAATTTTGTTGAGACGATTCACGCGCTGGCGTAGACTCATCAAGGTACGATAGGCGTCCTCGCCTGTCCTAATCTTGTAGGGGTTTTGAAAAGAGAAAGAGAAGGAATAAAGTAAAAGGATATGAGTGAATTTACAAGACTGCGAGAATTTCGCCCCCAAATAAAA
>JAYTCQ010000245.1:0-59745 GCA_043736395.1 Blastocatellia bacterium
AATCTGGTGATCGTCGCAGTTACCAAATGGATCCTGCCAACGCCCGCGAAGCCTTACGTGAAGCTGATCTAGATGTAGAGCAGGGCGCAGATATGCTGATGGTGAAGCCCGCCTTGCCATATCTGGATATTATCAAAACTCTTCGTGAAAACTATGATTTACCGTTGGCGGCGTATCAGGTTTCAGGAGAATACGCGCAAATAAAAGCGGCTGGGAAATTAGGTTGGATTGATGAAGAACGGGTGATGATGGAGTCGTTGATTTCAATCAAGCGGGCTGGCGCGGATATGATTCTGACCTATTTTGCGCGTGAAGCTTTGAAGCATCTATAAGCTCAAATCTCCAAATTGTAATTGAAGCAAAGCAGTCGCTGTCATAGCGGCTGTTTCTGCTTTCAGGATTCTGTTGCCCAGATAAATCGCAGTAAAACCATTTTCGTTGGCAATGGAAAGTTCAGCCTGACTCCACCCACCTTTCGGCCCAATTACGACACTAATGGCTTTTGATTCGGGCAAGCTCTTTAATTTTCCTCCACCTTGTTCCGAGAAAATCAGACGCAATGAGCTTTGCTGTTGCTGGCAAAAATCAATGAAAGTTTGCGGATCAGCAATTTCTGTCAAGATTCTTCGACCGCATTGTTTCGTAGCTTCAAGCGCAATTTTTCGCCAGCGTAATAATCGTTGTTCATTCCCTGCAACTTTTCTGAATTCGCAAAATTCAGTGATAAGCGGAACAATTCGCGTGACGCCAAGTTCGGTGGCTTTTTGGACAATTAAATCGAACTTGTCATTTTGCAAAATTGCTTGTCCGAGAGTCAGATTGAGAGGGGATTCTACCGAATCAGTAACCGGCCCGATGATGGATAGCGAAACAGATTTTTTGCTTACCTCAGTAACTTCACATTGGTATTCATTGCCAAGCCCATCGAAGGCAAAAACAGTTGACCCGGCAGACAATCTCAACACGCGTGACAAGTGATGAGATTCGTCAGCATTGAGTGTGATAAGTGAATGATTGATTTGATCAGGTGGCGCGAAAAAACGATGCCGCTGCATAATTATTTCTCAAATTTCAAAGCAAAAGTTACCCATTCGCCGTCAGGCTTGGATTCCAACAAAGCGAAATGATGGTTCGATAAAACTTCTAAAACTTCATCGCCCTGCGTTTGCAAAATCCCAGAGACAATCAGAGTTCCCTGAGATTTCATAACAGGCGGAAAATCAGGTGCGAGCGGGATGATGACATCGGCTGTCAGATTCGCCAAGACCACATCAAATTGTTGATCGCTGAAGGATGCGAGCTTATTGACTTCAAGTTGAATCGAATCTTCGAGCTGGTTTATTTCAGCATTTTCTATCGCTACTTCGATGGCTTCAGGATCATTATCAAAGCCGATGACTTGTGACTCCGGAAAAAGCTTGACCGCCGCCATTGCCAGAATTCCTGTCCCAGTTCCTACGTCGAGAAGCGCTCCGCCGTGCCAGTATTTTTCAAGCATTTCAAGGCAACCACGCGTAGTTTCGTGCGTGCCAGTACCAAACGCCATCCCCGGATCAATTTGGACAATCAGGCGATCCGTTGCGCCTACTTGTTCACGCTTCCACGAAGGGCAAATTAATAATTTCTCGCCAATTGAAGTTGGCTCAAATCCTTTTTTCCATTCGGCTAACCAATCCTGATCGGCAATGGTGAGCGCTTTGATGGAATGCAACGTGTTTTCATTCAGCTCGCAAAAATGCAAAGTCTTAATGATCTCCGCGTGCACTTTTTCAGCATCAGGAGCCTCATCAAAATAGGCTCGCATCGTGATTTTTTCCGGTGAGTCTTCAGAGATTTCGATGCCGTTGGTGTTCGCATTCCAAAGCTGCGTAGTCACGGCGCTTTCCGCAACGCGAGTGAGTTCGATTTCAAGGGCGTGCCAGGTTTTCATAAAGGTGCTTATTTTCCGATCTGTTGAATTCCCAGCTCATCAAGTAGATGAGGATCGTTGCGCCATTCTTTTTGGACGCGAACAAATAAATTCAGGCGGACGTGGCGGGACAATAATTTTTCAATATCCTGGCGGGCGCGAATGCCGATTTCTTTCAGCATCTGTCCACCGCGACCAATAATGATAGGCTTCTGCGATTCGCGCTCCACATAAATTACGCAATGAATTTCAGTGGCGTCGGTGTCTTCTTTCCACTGTTCGGTTCGCACCGCAGTAACGTATGGCAGCTCTTCGCCGGTCAATTGTAAAATCTTTTCGCGGACTAATTCAGCTGCGATGTTGCGTTCGAATTGATCGGTATAAGTCTCAGCATCAAACAGGTCAGGACCGTCAGGTAAATACTTGATCAGTGCTTCGATCAGGCCTGGGACGCCATTTCCGCTGCGGGCAGAGATCGGGATAATTTCAGCAAAATTATGTTCGCTGCTGTATTGTTCCAGCAAAGGCAATAGTGAAGATTTATCTTTAATGAGGTCAACTTTATTCAGTAATAAGAAGACGGGCTTCGTAGAATTCTTGATGAGTTCGAGCGTAAATTTTTCACCCGCGCCATTTTTGGTCGTCGCGTCACGCATCAATAAAATTACATCCACCTGTTCAAGGGCATCCATCACCATTCCCATCATGCGGCGATTTAATGTGTAGCCGGGTTTGTGGATGCCGGGCGTATCGACAAAAATAATTTGTGCATCAGGCCGCGTCACAATGCCCTGAATGCGATTGCGAGTCGTTTGCGGCTTAGCCGAAACGGCGGCGATGTGTTCGCCAATCAGATGATTTAAAAGCGTAGATTTTCCGGCATTCGGGCGACCGATTAATGCTGCGAAACCGGATTTGTGATTTGATGTCATTCGAAAATTTACAACCTCAATGAGTGAGCAAAACGACTTAATGCTCGACGGAGGCACTGGCAGAAGCAGATTCAGGAATGTCAGCTTTTGTCGTGCGAGTAATTCTTAATCTTGAAACGCGTCGTTCATCGGCTTCGATAACTTCAAAAATGAAGCCTCGATAATCAATCATTTCGCCCGGCACAGGCAAGTGACCAAGTTGATTAATCACCAATCCGGCGACTGTCGTGAAATCGTCTTCCGCTAATTCAATGTCGAATAATCGTTCGATTTTTCCGATCTCAACCTGCCCTAAAACACTATAAGAATGTTCGGATTCCTGGACAACTTCAATTTCTGTCGCGTGCGGATCGGGTTCGTCTTCGTCTTCAATTTCACCGACAATTTCTTCAATTAAATCTTCCAGCGTGATTAATCCAGAGATGCCACCATATTCATTTATGACCATCGCCATCTGCATTTTTGATTTTTGCATCTCACGCAGGAGTTCATCGGTAGGTTTGCTTTCAGGCACAAAATAAGTCGGGCGCGCCAGCTCAAGAACAGTTTGTTGCTGGTTATTGGCAGCCCAATAGGAAAGCAAATCACGGACGTAAATGACGCCTTCGATCTGATCAATTTTATCCTGATAAACTGGCAGTCGCGAATATTTTGATTCGATCATCAGGTCGCGGACAGCTTCAGGCGACATCGAAGCTTCGACGGCGACAATCTTGGTGCGAGAAGTCATCACTTCACCAACCGTGCGGTCACTAAAACGAAGAATGGATTGAATCATTTCGCCTTCGTCTTCCTCAATGATTCCTTCCTGTTCGCCTACATCTAAGAGCGCCTGCAATTCGCTTTCATTGTCCTGTTCTTCTTTTTCTTCCGCCGTACTTTCAATTATTTCACGTTGTAATCCGCGTAAAACGCGATGAATAGGTAAGGCAATAATTCCGAGCGCTGGATACAAAGCTTGTAGCGGAAATCGTAATAAAACTAATGTTCGTGCCGGATCATTTTGGGTGAGCAATAAAGGAATAATCAGTCGAAAGACGACCAGCGTAAACAACATCGCCGCGAATGCAATCAACAAAAATTGTTCAGCATGAAGTTTGAAGGCAATAGAAGTAATGAGAATCGCAATAGAGGCGATTGCCAAATGAATGCCAAAGGTCAGAGTAAAGCTGAACGAACTGTGATGTTCGACAATGGAGCGGATGAATTGTTCACGCGAAGTGTTTTGATGTTCACTGGCAATAAGCCGAAGCGAAACATCGCTTAACTCATCTAAGGCACTTTTGGCTGTGGCTACAACGACCAGCACCAGAAGTGAGATGCTGGTCAAAATTATTTCGTATTCCATATAAAAGAAGTCTATTGAGTCTTTAGGGCCCGCTCCGCGTAGCGATTTCTTAAGACTCTATAGACCTTAAAGACTCAATAGACTCTAAGGACTAAGTAGCTCTTTGCGTAAACGTTTTTCAAGTCTCCGCATTTCTCCATTGTCTGTTTCGTGATCGTATCCTGCCAAATGTAAAATTCCATGAATTACCAACCAATTAATTTCCATCGTCAAGCTGATGTTTTGTTCTTGTGCATATCGTATCGCAGTTTCCACCGAAATTACACAATCACCAATTTCAACCGGATTATGGTTCGGATCATTATCGCTCAGGTCTTCCTGATATGCGAAGGAGAGAACGTCAGTAGGTTTATCAATGCCCCGATAATCAAAATTCAATCGTTGCATCTCGCGGTCACGAATAAAAGTAATCGTCGCGGAACATTCACTCCGATTGATTTTTTTCAGGACTGATTGCGCCAGAGAAATTAATGATGAACGCTCAATTTTATGCAGCCGTTGCCGATTAAAAACTTCAACGATTCCGTCAGGTTGATCAGCCTTGACCCGAGCAGAAATTGAGTTAGATTTTTTCGGTGATCTCTTAATTTTTGCGGGTGTGGGCATCGTAGGCTCTGACAATTAATTGCACGATATTGTGGCGCACGACATCACGGTCGGTAAAATGAATAAACTCTATGCCTTTAATATCGCGTACGACGTGCTGCGCTTCGATCAAGCCGGATTTTCGCCCGGTTGGTAAATCAATTTGCGTGACATCGCCGGTAATCACGGCTCTGGAGCCGAACCCGATGCGTGTCAAAAACATTTTCATTTGTTCTGAAGTCGTATTCTGCGCTTCGTCAAGAATGATGAACGCATCTGACAGCGTGTTGTGCGTCAAAATAAAATCGTCTGTGACATAAAGCGAATCCGCCACTGCAACGCTAATACATTGTGTTTCGGCTTCACCAATATATTCGATGTTTTTGATGAAGCGCATTGGCTTTCCGCCACCTAACGCAGCATAAATTTCAGCTTTGCGTTGCAAACGGAAAGGCTGAATATCTTCAGGCAATCGAATTTCCAACACATAAGAGTCATTGCGATACGGTACAGGTCGTCCATTTGCAAAACCCGGTTTGCAGCTTTCTGCTTCACGTGTGCGACAATTGGCAACACCGCCCAATGAACGTACGAGAAAAATTACATCATCGCGCAAATTCGTAGATGTGGTTGAGTACTGCACGCGACAAGTGCGATTAGCTTGTGTGACAGGTCCGCCGTCCGTGTCCAGCAATCCTTGCAGAAGTGCGATGCGCACGGAAGCGCTATTAAATAAGTAATTTTGCGGAATAAATTTTGTTGATGAAACTTTTCCTGCAAGTTTCATCTCGCGCAAAGCCTGACGTAGAGCATTACGAACGGGATCAAATTTGTTACCGCCTTTTCCCGCGAGCGGATTACTAACCACGTAATCAATTTTAGTTTTACGCCGTAGCTGCAAATCCATATCAGAAAAAGTAGATTCCAACGACATTGCCAATTCTTCATCCGCAGTCGTAAAACTTGGCGAAGTTTTATCTGAAATACATCCATCGCCTAACATCAAGCCCAGGGCGTATGGATCAAGCGCAACTGGTTGAGCAGGGAACTCAACAGGCGCGGAGAGTAATGGCAGCTCGTAACGATACTGATGATGACGCCGAAAATTGTTGAGCATTTCCTGGGTTTCTAAAACGCGCGGCTCTTTGCTGCGGCGTTTATCTTCCATTGTTCTGACTTGCCAGAGATGTTCAGCACACGCAACCGCACTGGCACCATCCGTCATCGTTAAGCGGTAAACTTTCTTTTTACCCTGCGGGAAAACGCCAACGACTTTAACAGGCTTACCAGTCGAGCCAATGACGTTATCACCAACTTGAATTTCACCCATGGTGCGCCAGCCAGTGGGTGTTAATAAAAGACTATCTAATGTTTGAGCGCGTCCGCGCATGAATGCCAGCGGAGCCACTTCAATAATTCTTTTTTCAATGAAGCTGGCGACACGTTCGTGATCCATAAAATCAAACAGTGCGTCGTAAATTGGACGCAGGAACGGATCAACTTTATCTTGTAAATCCCCCGGCAGGAATCCGAGTTTTTCTCCAGCTTCAACGGCGGGTCGCGCCAGCACGATTCTATTAACGCGCTTCGTCATTAAGTGTTGGACGGCCAGTGCAACTGCCAGATAAGTTTTGCCGGTACCAGCAGGCCCGATGCCGAAGACGACATCATTTTTTTCAATCGCGTCAATATATCGGCGCTGCATTGGTGTGCGTGCCGAGACCTGTTTGCGCGCCGAGGGATTGATAATTTTTTTGTAGGTCAGCAGCTCGCGCAACGATGCGCTACGATCTTCCGCAATTTGCTTAAAAGCTTCGCGAAGCTCACCGTTAACCGGGATTTTCCCTTCTGAGAAAAGTTGTGAGAATTCTTTGAGGATGTGCTCGACCGTAGCGACATCAGCTTCATCGCCTTCAACAAAAAGCTCGCTCCCTCGACCGCCAACGGTAACGCTGAGCAGCGATTCTAAAAGTTTGATATTTTGGTCTTGCGTGCCGAACAATGCTTCCAACGCATCTTCAGGCAAAGTAAATTTCAATTCTCGCAGAAATGGTACTCCTAAAAAAACTAAAGCAAGCCGAAGCTTGCAACTTTGAACTTCTAACGAAGGCTAATTATAGAACAACTGAGAGCTGAACCCACAATGAATTATTGCGGAACGTTGGCGCTGCTGATAATTCTTTCAGCAGAAGATGCCATTGTTGGCGCGCTATCTTTTGAGAAAAATGCCACGACGAGAAGAATTCCGGCACTGGAACGGATGATGACCGCTTTGCCTTGAAACTCAAGTGGAGACGTCGCCCGCGTTTGCTGAAACATCGTCCTTAAATCTACAAAAGTTTTTATTTGATCGCCTTCCTGAGACATCCGGCGGGCTGTTTCTGTCAATCCCTGCATTCCGGCACTATTCCCAACGCTTTTAATCACCAGATCAACAATCAAATTATTATCATACGCGGGGCTGTTAGCATTTTTCAGACTATTCCAAATTGCATGGGTAAACGCGGCATCCTGCTGCGAACGAAAAATTGCGCCTGAGTCGATGCGCTGTGCTTGTAACTGACTTTGATCAATATTTCCGCCCGACCAATAATTTGGATGCTCAAAGGAATAACCAAATCCTTTGTCCTCAAATTTAATAAATCCCGCTGATACTGTTGGCGCCGGAGTTGTCACCGCCGCGACGGTTTCCTTAGTAACCTTTGCAACTGATGCTGCAACATTTCCAGTAGAGGGCATCTCGTTGCTCGCCTTTCTATCACGCGGCGGTTTGACCTCCATCGGAGAAATTGGCAAGGGCGAAGACTTCATCGGTTTCGTTTCAATAACAGGAACGGATTTGGGAGCCGCATTCTGCGCAGGTACAACAGAAGGTGTTGGCGTCGGTTGCGCCTTCACGGGCTTCATTGCATTGTCAGCTGATGGGCTGCTAATCGCAGGTTTATCCGTCGAAGTATTTGCCAGAGGCTTAGTAGTTTCGCGTACTCGTTGTGCCTGTTGCGGCTCTGCTGCCTCCGGCTTTGGCGCCACGACTTTGACAGGCGTTGTAACGACTACCGGTTTAGGCTTGACCTCGGCGATGTTCCCGAATGGCGAAGTCGTTCCTTCCCACAGAGCGGCATAATAATCAGCGAAAGCGCCCTGTTGTTTGAGACGGGCACCGTAGCTGATCGCAGCGGCTCTGGAAGGAAAACGCCCGATCCGCACACGATAGCGTAACCCTTGACCGGGTACTGAACTTTTTAGCCAATAGGCATTGAGTCCTTGTGATCTGAGCTGTGCTACTTTTGTTTCAGCGGCATCCTGATTCACCATTGAATCGATTTGGACAGTGAATTGTCCGGACTGTGAAAGTCCAGGCAATGAAAGTGCCAGCAGTAGACTTAATGAAATTAGAAATGAAAAGGGAGAGGCCTTCATATTGGTTAACTTATCAATGGGGGCAAAATTTTTAACTTCAGTTCTAAAGCGAGATAGGAGTAAAGACTGTACGTCCTGGTTAATCGCCATAACTGTAAAAACTCCACAAGAAAATCACGAAGCGTTCGTGATAAAGAAGTCCGGCTGCGGTCCACGCGTAGCGAATTATGCCTGAAATTGTGTCAGATGAGAAACATTTTTTTAAAAAGTAGTCAAAATGCCTGAAAATCGAACTTTGTTTTAAAAATTATTATCAAGGCTCCGCTCCATCCACCAATCAATTTGCGGATCGTCTCCCATCTGAAAAACATGCTCACCGACACGTTTGAATCCCCATTTATGATAAAAAGATTTGGCACGTTCGTTGTGCTCCCAAACTCCGAGAAAGATCGTTTGATGATTATTTTTTGCTGCGAAGGAAAGAGCTTTTTCCATCAGTTGTGCACCAATTTTCTTGGCGATAAATTCCTCACTCACGTATAAACGCTCGATTTCAATGGCTTTTTTGTCACTCACACAATCAGGTGGGTGACCGCTGGAAAGCTTTAAGTACGCGACGGCTGTTCCGTTGTATTCCGCAATAAAAAATGTTGCCAATGGATCATTAATTTCCTGCGCAAGTTTTTCGCTGGTAAAAGCGGTACGAATATAAGCTTCAAGATTTTCATCAGAAGTCGTGCCGGTGAAAGTTGTACGAAAAGTAGTTTCACCCAGTTCACGCAACATTGCGGCATCTTCCAGATCTGCGCTGCGAATAATTAATTGTTCCAGCATAATGAATCAAAATTCAAATTGATGACGCGGGCAGGGAATTTCTTTCCACTCTCCCGGTTGTAAATTTCCCAGTTCCCATTCGCCAATTTTTTCTCGAATCAGGCGCAAAGTCGGATGCCCCACCGCCGCCGTCATTCTTCGCACCTGCCGATTTCGTCCTTCAGAAATTGTCATTCGCAACCACGCGGTTGGAATATTTTTGCGTTCACGAATCGGCGGCACACGCGACCAGACATCAGGTGATTCAATCAATTTCACCTGCGCTGGACGTGTCATTCCATCATTCAAAGAAATACCATTTCGTAATTGCTTCAATGAACGTTCATCCGGGATTCGCTCGACCTGGACGAGATAAGTTTTGGGGAGTTTATGCCGTGGCTCAGCAATTAGACTTTGCAGCCATCCGGCATCCGTCAAAATCATTAATCCTTCGCTGTCATAATCCAGCCTCCCCGCCGCATAAACATTGGGGAGGCTGACAAAATCCGCGAGTGTCGCGCGTCCTATCTCATCCGTGAACTGGCTCATAACCTGAAAAGGTTTGTTCAGTAAGATCAGGCGATTCATGATTATTTTTTAGCGAGATGTTCTCTTTTGTCCAGAATTGCTTTTAGTTGCTGATAAGCAGCAACCCATTCATCTGTATCTTTGAATTCAATTTGATTAGGATCAAAAATCTTTTCTAAGTTGCGATCCGACAATTTTAGAGATTGCTCGCACGGTTAAGAAAGTTACAATCGTGCGAGCAATCTTTTAGTTGGCATTGCTTCAAGTTCTAAAGTCGAAATTGAATAAATAGGCTTTCGCTTCATTGATTACTTCCAGCCCGCGCCCTTCGTTTTCGTCTTCACCCGCGCCAAATAATGGTTTGCTGTGATGTAAAGCGTGGAGCCGTCATCGCCCCATCCGCAATTTGCCGTCGGTTCTCCGGTGGCGATGCGTCCCAAAACTTTTCCGTCAGGCGCAAAAATAAAAACACCTCCGGGGCCTGTCGCCCAGATGTTTCCACCTGCATCTACCTTCATTCCGTCAGGCAAGCCGGGATTTTTATCTCCCACCATTGCCGTTGCGTCATACAGCAATTTGCTTTTGCCGATTGTACCGTCAGCATTGACGGGAAATGATTTCCAGAGCGCGGCTGCCGGATCGGATTGTGCGACGTACAACGTTTTTTCATCCGGCGAAAACGCGATGCCGTTCGGACGCGTCATTTCTTTTGTGAGCAAAGTCACTGAACCATCTTTTGGCGAGTAGCGATAAACGCCGCAGAAATCCAGTTCCCGCGCCGGATCGTTTTCACGTTTCGGCAAACCGTAAATTGGATCAGTAAAATAAATATCTCCGTTCGATTTGATGGTTAGATCATTCGGACTGTTCAGGCGTTTGCCTTGATATTTATCAGCCAGCGTCATTTTCCCGCTGCCCGGAGGCATCATCGAAATTCGGCGGTCTCCGTGTTCGGCAAAAAATAATCTTCCTTGTGCATCAATCGTAATTCCGTTACTGCCAGGTTCGCCGCTGTAATCGCCGACGCCAGTGAATCCTGCTGGCTTCATGAAAAGCGACATTCCTTCGCCTTCTTTCCACTTCATCACGGAGTTACGCGGAATATCAGAGAAGAGCAAATACCCGCCGTTATTGACCCAAACAGGCCCTTCCGCCCAGATGAATCCTGACGCCAATAATTCAATGTTGGCATCAGTTGGAATCAATTGATCCAGCTTGGCATCGCTGCGAATAATTTTTCCGAAGCTCGGACGATTCTTGGAATCCTGAGCTTTGGTGGTGAATTGAAAAGCAGCGAATACAACCAATATTGCGACGAGTGAAAGGGTGGTGCGAATGATGAATCTTTTTTTCATGTTGTCCTCAAGTTTATTTTTTGTCACAGATTTTCTTACCCAGCCGGATGAATCCACGGCTTACGATATTCACGTTTCAATAACTTATTTGCTTCGGGATCGCCGACGACCTGATGTTTGTTTGGATCCCATTTCAACGAACGCCCCAGCTTCAAAGCGTTATTTGCCAGGATACAACTTGTCGTAGAAATATACCCTTCTTCAATGTCAGCAACAGGACGACTGCGTTTATCAATGGCGCGCAGCAAATCTTTCATGTGACCGCGAATCGCGGGCGCGACGTGTCGCTCTAAATCTTTTTCCGTACGATCAATCGGATACTGCTCAAATTCGAAAGTCACATCTTTGTGAATCGGCTTTTCGTTCTTATCCATCGGAATAAAATCGTAGCTGTTTACGCTCAGCTTCAATGTTCCTTTTTCGCCGTAGATCGTCACACCCCACGGATACTGCGGATCGGGCGGCGCACCATACGTGCGATGTTGCCAGATCACTGGAAATTCAGGGAAATCAAACGTAGCGGTTTGCGTGTCGCTGATATTTGCTTTGCTGGCTTTATCAATCAAAATTCCGCCCGAAGACGAAACTTTTGTCGGCCAGCCCAAATTCAACATCCAACGTGCAGTGTCCAGCATGTGAACGCACATATCGCCGACGATGCCGTTGCCGTATTCCATAAAGGCTCGCCAACTTCGCGGATGCACAAGCTTATTATAAGGACGCATCGGCGCAGGCCCGGTCCACATTTCATAATCCAAATTATCCGGCGGCGTAGTGTCAGGCGGATTTTCTTTGGTGCGCATGTGGTAGTAACAATAAATTTCGACGAGTCCGACTTTGCCAAGTTTTCCCGCCTGCACAATTTGTTCGCGGGCTTCGATTAAATGCGGAGTGCTGCGGCGTTGCGTACCGATTTGCACAACTCGTTTGTATTTGCGCGCCGCGTCAAGCATCGCTTTACCTTCGGCGATGTCTACGCTGATTGGTTTTTGGCAGTACATATCCGCGCCCGCTTTCGCGGCCTCAATCATCGGCAACGCGTGCCAGTGATCCGGCGTAGCGATCAGCACAATGTCCAAATCTTTTTCTTTGAGCATCTGCCGATAATCGCTGTAGGTGCGCGGCGTTTTTTTGGATTCCTGTCGCGACGCCGCCATTTCTGCGGCGTCCGCCAACATTTTTTTGTCTACGTCGCAGAGCGAAACGATCTCGACTGGCGCGACTTGTACCAGGCGAAACAAATCGCTTTTGCCGTACCATCCTGTGCCGATTAATCCGACACGCGGTTTCTTATTTCTGAATTCTTCTTGATAAGAATAAGCACTCGCTCGCTTAGTAATGAATGCTGATGTCAGCGTAAGTCCTGTGCTTGTTTGGATAAAATCTCGTCGTTTCATAGGTGGTCTCCTTAATGAGTAGACAGTAGAAGGTAGACGGGAGTCGGTAGAAAAGACATTGTAATCTGCGGCTTCAAATTGCTACTTATACTTTGCGCAAGAACTACTGTCTACCGTCTACTTTTTTGCATTCTGCATTTCCTTCGCAACTACCTCACATTGCTTCATCACACGCAATAAATTTTCGCCTAAGATTTTTTTGATGTCTGCTTCGGAATGTCCGCGCTTGAGCAATTCATACGTGATGACAGGATATTTAGAAACATCTTCCAATCCAACTGGAGGCGCGTCGAGCGGGATGCCGTCGAGGTCTGCGCCGTAGCCTACGTGGTCAATGCCAGCGGTTTTGATGATGTGTTCGATGTGATCCATCAGCACTGACAGCGGAGTCTTATCGAATTTGTATTGCGCACGCCATTGCTTCATTTCGGCTTTGACGCGTTCGGGATCGTTCGGAAATTGTACCTTGAATTCTTCTTCTTTGGCGCGTCCGTTGAATGTGACTTCGGCTTTTTTCGGATCAATAAAACCGTCGTAAAAATTGACCATCACAACACCGCCGTTTTTGGCGATGGCGCGTAATTCATCGTCATTCAAATTCCGCGTATGATTCGCAATCGCGCGCGCCGACGAATGCGAAGCGATGACTGGAGCTTTGGAAATTTCAAACACATCCGCCATCGTGTCATCAGCAACGTGCGAGATGTCCACCATCATTCCAAGCTTATTCATTTCGAGAATAACTTTTTTGCCTAAGTCGTTAAGTCCGCCGTGATGTTTGACGTTGGGATTTTTCAAGTCTGCTTCTGAATCCGCCCAGTTGTTCGTGTTCGTATGCGTCAGCGTCATGTAACGAATGCCAAGCCGATAAAAATTATCCAGCGCGTACAAACTGTCTTCAATCGCGTGACCGCCTTCGATGCCCATTAAGGCAGCGATTTTTCCGCCTTTGTGAATGCGGCGAATGTCATCTGCCGTGTACGCCATCTCGAACGCGTCAGGATGTTTTTTCACTTGATCATAGACTACGCCAATCATATCCAAAGCGCGTCTGGCTGCGCCTCCGCCGTCTTCTGGTTTTTTGTTAACAAATTCTTTGCCAACATACACCGCAAAAAATTGTGCGCCGATGCCGCCTGTTTTCAAGCGCGCGATGTCCGTATGCGTTTTGATTTTTCCGTCTACGATACCGTTTTGCGCGAGATCAAATCCATCATCCAAAATCGCCGAAGTCACATCGTTGTGCGTATCAATTACGATGGACGATTGATGAATTTTCATCGCCTTCGCCCACAACGCGGCGTCTTCAGTAGAGAGTGCTGGAGTCGGAGCAGGCGTCGGCGGAAGCTCCGGCGTAGCTGTTGCGGATGGTTTTGCCGCTGGCGAATTCGGCGCGGTATTTGAGGCAGCTTGCTGCGGAGCGTTGTTGCAAGTTTGCAAAATACTCAACAAAGAAAAAAATATGACAGCAGAAATTCGGGGCATCTAAAACTCCTCAAGGAAAGTTGAACAGTGATAACAAGCGTCAAGAGTTCGCGCTTTAGCGTGTTTCTTGCTTGCAATAAAATTCACGCTAAAGCGCGAACTCTTGACGCCTGGTTACTATGTAATACTTAAATTTGCGTGACCTGAATTGTAACAACCTTTGTTGTAATCATCCAACCGCACTCATTTCATTCCCACAATTTCCAGCACAATCAACAACGCCCGCTGCGTACCCAAATGGCTATCGGTCGTATCAAAATTTTCATCCAATGAATGCGCGCCCCTGCCTTTTCCGCCGCCGCTAATCGTGATCGCGGGGATACCCAAACTCATCGGAAGGTTGGAATCAGTACTGCTGGCTCCGAGATCGGATTTGACTTTCAAAGCGATGCTCGCAGCTTGAGCGATTTTGACAATGGGCGCATCGGCGGGCTGTTCGCCTACGGGGCGCTCGCCGACTAATTTTATTTCTACCGAAACTTTTTTATCGCTTTTCCAAAACGAATTTTCTTCTTCGACGGCTTCATTGACGGCACGTTTGAAAGCGGCATCCAGCTTGGCAAGTTCTGCCGCACTTTCGGAGCGCATATCCATTTCCATCCACGCCGTATGCGCGATGGAATTCACTGAAGTTCCGCCTTCAATTCGTCCGACATTGAACGTAGTTTTGGGCTGCTTCGGAACTTCAAAGCGCGAGATTTTTTCAATCGCGCGACCCAGCGCGTGAATCGGATTTTGCATTCCGAATGCGCCGTAGCTGTGTCCGCCGGAATTTTTAAAAGTGACACGATAACGGTTGCTGCCTACGCCTGCATTGGTGATGCCCAAACCCGTGCCATCAATCGAAATGAATTGCGTGATTCGACCCTTTAATTCTTCTTTGAAAAGATGGCGCACGCCGCGCAAATCTCCAAGCCCTTCTTCGCCGACATTAGCAACAAAAATCACGCTTCCATTCGTTTGAATTTTTGCTTCATTCAGCGCACGAATGACCGTTAACATTACCGTCAATCCGCGACAATCATCGCCGATGCCGGGCGCAGTCAGCACAGTGCCGAAACGCTTTACTTTGACATCCGTACCTTCAGGAAAAACCGTATCGAGATGCGCCGCCAACACAAGTGAAGTTGCAGTATTCGCGCCCGGACGTTCACCAATGACATTGCCTTCGCGGTCAATGCGGACGTTTTTCAATCCGAGTTCGGTGAAGAGTTTTTTATAGTATTCGGCGCGTACTTGTTCCTTGAAAGGCGGCGCAGGAATTTCGCACGTACGGATTTGCTCTTCGATGGTTTTGGGTTCGTACTCTTTCACGAAATCCAAAGCGCGGCGCACGTTTGGCGTCGCTAAAATTTTCGACAAATCATCCGATTGCATTTGCGCACTCGCAGTGGAAGCAAGAACGAAGAACGCGAGCAGCAAATTAAATACTTTGGCAGGTAATTTCATAACAGGAACAATTGATGGAAATTAGTTTTGTTTGCGATGGCTTTTGATTATGATCGTTTCGAGTAAGGTGTCAAGCAACGCAAACTATCCATCAATTTCAGAATTTGGATGGCGATAAATTTTAAGGAATTTCACATGCGATTCGTTACATTATTTTTTGTTTTGTTGCTCAGCAGTTTTGCCGTAGTCGCGCAATCCTCCAAAAAGCCGCACATCGTTTTTGTCAGCGGCGACCACGAATATAGTTCTGAAGAAACGTTTCCGATTATTGCCAAAGAATTGGAAAGCAAGTATGGATTCAAAACCACGGTGCTGAAATCTTCGCCCGATGAAAATTCCGAAGAAAATATTCCCGGTCTCGAAGCCTTAGCCAAAGCCGATGTCGCAGTATTTTTTTTACGCTGGCGGCGCCTGCCCGCCGAGCAATTGCAGCACATCGAAAATTACCTGAAATCCGGCAAACCCATCTTCGCTTTTCGAACAACGACGCACTCATTCAATTATCCCAAAGGTCATCCGCTGGAAAAATGGAATTCGTTTGCGCCGGAATATTTGGGCGGCCCGCCCGGTTGGGGCAACGGGCATTATCATTTTGGCCACACGTCAACGACAGATGTTTCCGTGATCGCGGCTGCAGCAAAACACCCAATATTAACAGGCATCCCAGCGAATTTTCACGTAGCGTCATGGCTCTATCACGTGAAGCCAAATTATCCGCCCGCCGATGCTGAAATTTTATTGATGGGAAAATCCGTCAAACCAGAAATTCGCCCTGACCGACCCGCCGTAGACAATCCCGTTGCGTGGACATGGAAAAATAAAGCAGGCGCAAAAGTGTTTGTGACTACGCTGGGTCATCCATTCGATTTTAAAGAAGATGCGATGCAACGTTTAGTCATCAACGGAATTCACTGGGCAGCGGGAAAAAAAGTGCCGAAGAAATGGGCGGGCAACATGAACATTGATGTGAAGTATCACGGCATTCGTCCGACGAAGAAGTGATTGACGTTAAAGGTAGCCAACAGTGATAATCGCGCCACCAAAATTATGAAACTCGAACTACGATCCGTCAGAATAAAAAACTGTGGGCCAATTGACGACATCAAAATAGATTTCTTTGATGCGAGTGGGAATACATTGCCTGTTTGTGTGATTGGTGGGGCGAATGGTAGTGGTAAGACAACAGTTTTGGAAGTAATTGCTGCAATGGCACAAATGCTAATACCTACGCCTCCAATGGATATTCTTAGTAAAAATCAAAAAAGCCCTAAATATTTATCAGAGAAAAAGTCAGATTACTTGCAGATGGATTGGTTGATTGGGGGCAAAGAACTTAGTTTATTTTATGGCGTGCCACCTAATGATGCCATCTTGTCCGAGGAAAAGTGTGGATGGGGACAAGGGCCATATCCAAATACGCTCATGCCTGAAGACACCGGATTGGCAATCGAAATTAGACAAAAGATCGGTTGGCAGCAAGGCATCCCAAGCAAATACCCAATCTCACTCGTGGACTTGCTCTCGAATTTGGTGCCATCCATTATTTATCTGCCTCATAATCGGAGTCTTGAACCCGTTTCCGCTGATCAACTTCAAAAAGAAACAGATCAGTACGAATTTGTTCGTCGTATCGAAGCTGTCAGACAATTTCCAGGTTCACTAACATCATATTTGATTTGGCTAGAATACTCAGATACAGAACGTTTTCTACAAATGCAAACATTCCTGAATAATTTAGATTTTGGAGGAAAGACGTTTCACATAAACCGTAAAGCACTTGATGTATTTGTCCGAACTGAAAGTGGCCACGAACATCGCTTTCACGAATTAAGTTCAGGCGAACAAAATTTATTGATTATCCTGATAGAGCTCTATCGAAAACTCTTACCTGGAAGCATCGTCTTAATTGATGAGATCGAAAACAGCTTGCATCCAACGTATCAACGTCGCTTGGCCCAAGGATTGCTTGCGTTACAGAAAGAAACTCCATATCAATTGATCGTAACGACACACGCACCAGCTTTCGTTGAAATTTTTGGTGAAGAAAACACCCGCTTGTTAACGCCATTTTAGACCACAGCCATGCGAACTATTTCATCGTTGCCCCCTGAATTAACGCGGATTTTATTCGATGCTGGAAACAGCATTGTAGTTTTAGTTGAAGGCGAAGGTGATCGTGAAGTCTTATGCGAATGGTTTAAAGAAGATGTGGAAGTAGAATTTTATGCATGTGGTGGCATTGCTCCATTGACCAAATTGCTAAATGAATTGCTCACCCTTGGCACATTGAAACGAGCGTACGGCATCACAGATCGGGACTTTCGTTCAGATGAAGAAGTGAAAGCTTCATACTTAGAAAACTCGCATCAATTTATTTTGCAGCGTTATGCAATGGAAAATTATTTGCTTGAAACAAAAACGTTGTGGGAAGTGCTGAAAGAACGCTATCCAGAAATTACCGAACACTTGCCAGACGAAAATGCGATGACAGCAAATCTTTTAGAACGATGTCAATTGCTGAAAAGTATTATGGCTGCGAATTGGGTTTTTTCTGACAAGAACAAAGCGCAAGAACAAGCGACAGGTGAAACGGCAAAATTAGAATATTTTACAACTGGACACGCATTGGAACGGCACATTGTAATTCAACAAGCAGCAATCGAAATGCAATGCGCAGAAGCTGACGCCGAAACGCTGATTGCAGAAAAAGAACAATTCATCGAAAGCCGCCTCACACAACTTGCGATAGCGCATCAGGTCATTGATGGAAAGCGTTTATTGCACTGGGTTCAGCGCGAACAATACAAAACTGGCGGAGAAGATTTCTTTCGTCGTCGCTTAATGCGAGAAGCGAAAATTCAAGGCTTGCCCGCCGACATTATTGACATCATACGTGAAAGAATTATTGGTCGCAGCAATAAGCACTCAGCCTGAATTTTATCTCACAACTGCTTCCTGAGAATTCAATTTAAAATCAAAAATCGCCGCCGAAATTGCCAGTTCAGTCTTATTTGTGAAGTGCGTAAAGATCGGTACGACGCGCCCGCCATACGCATCAATCCCGCTGTAATCTCCAAAGAAAACGCTTGGATTGCATTCAAATGGTTCGAGGTTGATTTTGTGATTGGTGAAGGTTTTTCCGCCGTCAATGCTGCGCGCTAAAGTCACTCCGGTTTTGGTTCCGCCGTGGTCGCGCCGATCATAAAAAATGACATTGACGGAACCGTCTATCGGGTCAACTGCCATCCACGAAAAGAATTGGTCTTTTTTATTTTTGAGCTTGTCATCGTTGACGCGAATGGCTTCTGACCAACTGTTGCCGCCGTCGCGTGAAGCCATCAAAAATACATCGTGATCGCCGTTGCGCGCGTCTATCCAATTGATATAAATCGTCCCGCGATTTTTTCCGTTGCTGGTGTCAACTTTCGTAATCGGCATTCCGTTGCTGCGATTGATGCCGGGGATTTTTGTGTCCCATCCGCCCGGCGTATTCATAATCACTTTGTCCTTGCCGAACGTCACTCCGCCATCCAAAGATTTATCGAAGTAAAGTCCTTGCGGCCCTGCCCAGATTAAATAGACTTCTCCTTTCGGCCCAATCGCAGGCATTGCGCCTTCCAAAGTATTGTCATCGTCGCGGCAATCTCCAGGCATATCGGAAACGCGAAATGGCATCGCAAAAGTTTTTCCTCCATCCGGCGAAGCGGAGAAAAAAATATTTGAATGATCTTCAGGAGCGGCGCTGCCATAGACATCAAAGCGCGTCCAGGCAACATATAAATAATTTTTGTAGGGTGAGCCGAGAACGTTGTCAGTCACAATCGCAGGCTTATCTTCAAAGGGTGTGACGGAATTTATGTGGTCAACGACGGGGATTGGTTCCGCCCAGTTTTTGCCTTCATCACGTGAAGCACTAATCCAAATTCCAGAGATGGCTTTCAGCGGACGCGCAACGCGAATGCCTTCAAATGAGATGTAGGAATGATAAGCAAAGCCTTCGCCGCTGATGGAAATTTGATCATCACCCTGCGTCAATCCGCGTGAGTTCTGCGCGATAATCGTGGTCCAGGTTTTTCCGCCATCATTCGAGACATAACGAACGTTGTTGACGCGCGGCTGTCCGGGTCTGCCGTACTGAAAAGATACGCCGATGATGTTGTCAGGATTTTTAGGGTTAATCGCTACGGAGCATTCGCCAGGGTTCACGGCATTGGCGTCAGTGACGCGGACTACGCGATGTGTTTGCGCCAGCGATTGCGAGGAGATGGATAAAACGAGAAGGGCAAAAGGAACGAATAAATTTAACGCAAGGGGACAAAGGGTCAAGGGGGCAAAGTTTCTAACTAAGCTAAATTTATTTGACCCTTTGATCCTTTGTCCCTTTGCGTTAAAAAAATTAAATTTGTGACCTACAAAATTAAATTTCATGAAATTTTTGACGGGAGCTGATTAATCAAAAAACGAAGCAATTTCTGGCAAAGACTTTTTGCCGATGTTCGGTACTGTAGCATCTTCGGCAGGATAACCTACGACCAATAATAAATAGGGTTTTTCGTTTGTCGGGCGTCCAAGCATTTTGTTCAGAAAGCCCATCGGACTCGGCGTGTGCGTCAGCGAAACTAATCCGGCGTTGTGAATCGCTGTAATTAAAATTCCGGTCGCGATGCCAACGGATTCGGCGACGTAATAATTTTTTACTTTTCTTCCATCCGGTAACACACCGTAACTTTGCGAAAAAATTACAATTAAATATGGGGCAATTTCGAGGAAAGGCTTCTCTTTATTGGTTCCAAGTGGAGCCAGCGCGTCCAACCATTCCTGCGGTGCGCGTCGCTCATAAAATTCCTGTTCTTCCTTTTCGGCGGCGATGCGAATTTTATTTTTGAGTTCTGGATTGTTGACGACGACGAAATGCCAGGGTTGCAGATTGGCTCCGCTGGGAGCGCTGCCTGCGGCGGTCAGGCAATCTTCAATTAATTCACGCGGAACGGAGCGATCAGAAAAATCTCGGACGGTGCGGCGCGTGAGCATTTGCTGGCGGAAGGATTGTGCGCATTGCTGCATTTTTTCAGGAGGATATTCGCGCCAGTCATTCAGTGAAATAAAATCTTTCATATGTCATCGAATGCAGAAGCCCGCACGCAGTAAGGGCGCTATTACTCAAAATAGTTAAATCAGAAAACTGCAAAAGTCTGCCTCGCATACTGGCGCCCTTACTGCGTGCGGGCTACTGCAATTTTTTACCACCAGCCAAGAATCTTCCACCACAATAATCCGATGCCACCCCAAATCGCAATATTCGAGAATGAAGTAATCAAGCCCAACTTCCACCATGTTTGTTGTTTGACGTAGCCCGTCCCGAAAAATATTGGCCCCGGCGTCGTCCCGTAATGAGTTAGCGAAGCATTGAGGTTAGAAAAATATGCAAGCACTAGCACAGCCAGATACGGAGGCGCTCCGGCAGCCGTGACGACGACTAAAAACGGTACGAACATTGCTGTAATATGTGCGGTGATGCTGGCGAACCCATAGTGCGCATAAAAATAAATCAACGCGAGTGCTGCGAGTGCTGCGCTCCATTTCCATCCGGTGGTAAAGCTGGCCGCGACTTCGGCAAATCGTTTGGTCAGCCCGGTTTCGCCCAGAGCTTCCCCCATTCGAACCATTCCGCCGTACCAGATAAAAACATCCCACGCGCCGCGCTCAGCAATCATATCTTCCCAATCAATAACTTTGGTCAGGATCAGGGCAGAACAGCCAATCAGGGCGACGACCGGATAGTCAATTTTGTGCAGCCAGTTCGCGGTCGCCCATAAAAAAGCGACCGACAGAAAAATACCGAGCATTAGTTTTTCATGAAACGAAGTCGGGCCGAGTATTTCTAATTCCTTATTAGCAAAATCGCGCGCACCAGGCGTATGTGTAACTTCGGGCGGAAAGAAGCGATACACTATAAACCCAGTAGCAGCCAATGAAATCAGGCCTGGGACGATGCCTCCGATCATCCAGCGGGCATAATTTAAGTCAACTACGCCTTGTGTCGTTTGAAAGGCAAATTTTTGAATGAGCAGGTTTCCGGCCTGTCCGGTCAGGAACATCGCGCAGATAATGACTTCGCATTGATAGATAAAAACCATCAGAAATGCGCCGAGGCGTCCGGCGGTTTCTCCAGGATGTGAGTCGTAGGCTTCGGCGACACTTTTGGCAATCGGAAATGTGATGCCGCCACACCTCGCTCCATTCGATGGAATCACGGTTGCGAGCAGCATATCCGTTCCCACCAGCGCATAGCCGAGTCCCAACGAACGATGTCCAATGGCGCGAATAAATATTAAGGCAATGCGCCTGCCAAGTCCTGTTTTCAGCATTCCACGCGCCATGAAAAATGCAGCGAGGACTAACCACACGACAGGATCGGCGTAACCCAAAAGAATATATTTCAGGCGTAACGTCTCAATGGCTTTAAGGTCAGTGGGATTTGAAAGGGTTCTGATCGCAGCATCTGACAGCGGCATGGATTTCGTCACCGCCAATGCTGTGAGTCCGAGCAAAACCATCGCGCTGCCGGATAAAGGTCGCACGATAGAGCCGATAATCGTCGAAACAAAAATTGCCAGCAACCGCCATGATTCGGGCTTAATTCCCTCCGGCGGAGTGATCGCGGCAATGGCAAGTCCACTGCCAATGACGAGAATCCATTTGATCAGCTGAGAGCTTGCAGTTGGGGGCGTAGTAGAAGTTGGGGATGCCATTAGTTAGAGGGAAATCCTAGGTGAAAGCTGAATCAACAATTCAACTTAATATCGTCTTCGCTCACGCTGACGACGACCGTTCCACCCTGTTGCAATTTGCCGAAAAGAATTTCATCGGCGAGAGGTTCTTTGATTTTTGACTGCACTAAACGCGCCATCGGACGCGCTCCAAATAATTTATCGTAGCCTTTTTTCGCTAACCATTGACGTGCTTCATCGGTTAATTCAATCGTCACTTGTTTTTCAGCGAGCATGACTTGAACTTCCTTGATGAACTTATCTACGACACGCAGGGAGACTTCAAAAGAGAGCGGTTCAAAAGCAATCCATCCGTCTAAGCGGTTACGGAATTCGGGCGTAAACATTCGCTCAATCGCGCCTTTGCCTTTGCTGCCACTGGCGGCGGTGACATTGTCTCCGGTCTTGAAGCCGATGCCTTCCGAACTCATTTCACGCGCGCCGGCATTGGTTGTCATCAAAACAATCACATTGCGGAAGTCGGCTTTTTTGCCGTTGTTGTCCGTGAGCGTCGCGTGATCCATGACCTGTAATAAAATATTGAAAAGATCAGGATGCGCTTTTTCAATTTCATCCAACAGCAGCACACAATGCGGTGCTTTATTAATGGCATCCGTTAGCAATCCGCCCTGATCGAATCCGACGTAGCCTGGCGGCGCGCCGATTAAACGCGAAACGGTATGCTTTTCCATGTATTCGCTCATGTCAAAGCGCAGGAATTCAATGCCGAGAGTTTTCGCTAATTGTTTGGCAAGTTCAGTTTTTCCAACTCCGGTCGGGCCTGACAACAGGAAGCTGCCGACAGGTTTAGTTGGTGTACTAAGTCCAGCTCGCGAAAGTTTGATGGAGCGAACGACTTGCGCAATGGCGTGATCCTGTCCGTAAATCACAGCCTTCAATTCTGTCTCGAGCACTTGAAGGCGATCTTTGTCGGAAACAGAAACTGTTTTTGGCGGAATTTTGGCGATGCGAGCCACGATTAATTCAATGTCATGCGCGGTGATTTCTTTTGGACGAAGTTCAGCCGACATCATTTTAACTGCGGCTCCGGCTTCATCCATGATGTCAATTGCTTTGTCTGGCAGGAAGCGATCATTGATGTATTTGGCGGCCAATTCGGCAGCAGCTTTGATGGATTCTTCCGTGAACGAAATGCCATGATGCGCTTCGTAAGTTGGCTTTAATCCGTGCAAAATTTTAATCGTATCTTCGAGGCTTGGTTCACCGACTTCGATTTTCTGGAAGCGGCGAGCCAACGCGCGATCACGTTCGAAGGAGGCTTTGTATTCAGGGTACGTCGTCGAACCGATGCAGCGAATTTCTCCACTGGCGAGGGCGGGTTTGAGAATATTTGAAGCGTCCATCGAACCACCACTAACTGCGCCAGCGCCGACAATCGTGTGAATTTCATCAATAAATAAAATTACGTTCGGCTTTTGTTTCAGTGCGGTAATGACCGCTTTCAAGCGTGCTTCAAATTCGCCACGATATTTTGTTCCGGCGAGTAAGGCTCCCATGTCCAGCGCATAAACTTCAGCATTTTTTAAAACATCCGGCACTTCGCCTTGTTGAATTTTCAGCGCGAGACCTTCGGCGATGGCGGTTTTTCCGACGCCAGGATCACCCACGTAAATCGGATTATTTTTGCGACGGCGACAAAGGACTTGAATCGTCCGCGTGACTTCGGCTTCGCGTCCGATCAACGGATCAATGCGGCCTTTGGAAGCGCGTTCGATCAGGTTTTCGGTGAAGGCGGCGAGCGGATCGTTAATCGGCGCTTCTTCTTCCTCGTGTTCGTGCGGCAGCGTCGGTTCTTTCTCGCTTTCGCCATCGGCTTCAATTTTTGACACGCCGTGTGAAATATATTTCAAAACATCCAGCCGCGTGATGCCTTGCCGTTCCAATAAATACACGGCATAGGATCGGCGCTCCTGATAAATCGCGGCAAGGATGTTGCTCCCGTCAATTAATTCCTGACCGGAACCTTGCGCTTGCAAAGTCGCGCGTTGCAGGACACGCTGAAAAGCCGGCGTTTGTTCAGGAATGCCATCGGCGCTATCGGGCAGCGGTTCGATTTTTTCATTTAAGAAAATTTCCAGTTCGCGTTGCAGCTTTTTGACATCGCCGCGACAATGTCGAATCACGTCGCGGGCGGTTCTATCCTGAAGCAACGATAACAGGACGTGTTCAAGGGTTAGAAATTCGTGGCGACGGTTAATGGCTTCGTTGAAGGCGCGATCAAGTGTTTCTTGTAATTCTCTGGTAAACATATAGACAACTCTTACGGATGAAAATTATGACGGCGTATTCTAGCACGCTGAGGATTTAGAGAGGAATGAAGTGATGAGAAATGTTAGAAGTTGGAATTTTTGGAAGCATCGGCAGACAGGAAAAAAGGGACAGAAAAAAACGAACCAACAAATCCTGAAGAAAAAAGTTCCCGGACAACTTGTCAGGATTCGGCTCACCTGTAGCCTTACATCCGCTAAATTTTTCCTGTCCCTTTTTTCCTGTCTGCTTTTTTTCAGCCAGATTTCAGCGCAGGCTCCCGCGCAGGAATTCGCCGTCATCGAAGGGCATTTTCACGACGGATTGGGAACCTTTGCTGAACTTGTCCTGGCGAATGCTTTGATTGCGCAAAACCAACTGCCGCAAAAACCGTTCGACCTGAAAAAAAGCCGCGACAAAATGACAGCGGCGATTGCTTCATTGCCCGAAGCGCATCCCAGCCGAAATATTTTTTTGACGGAAATCGCCAACATTGAAAAAGCGGCACCGCTCGGAGCTGATGAAATTATCAAAAACGCTCACGGCAAATTAGTCGCGGTCAGGCACACTTCGCTGGAATTTTCTGAGGCCAAAGCCGGGGATATTAAACTGGAATTTTCTGATCGCGCGCCCTTACCGATTTCCGTCAAAACCGATAAATCCCACAAAGTCGCCGTCGCCGAAGGGCAAACACCAGACATCGCCAACAAATGGGCTGCGCGATATTTTCGGATTGGCGAAGGCGAACTCAATCAATTTTTGACCGATACAGGTTTTGCTTCGATGAGTGAAGCGAAGTCGCATTACCTGAATATTTCCAATCTTGTCGCAAGAATTTTGATCAGCAAGCTGGCATTGAAAAATTGCGAACTGACAGATTTTAGTCAGGCTGAAGTTGGCAACTTGGAAGCCGCAAAATATCTACTAAAACAGCTTCGTCACTTCAAGCACGGCAACGACGACAGCCGCGTCATTATCTTTGATCGTTCAAGTGCGACTGTGAAATGGGATTCGATTTTGGAAGGGATTGATCTGGACACATTAACCACCGACCGCATCACTTTTTTGCCTTCACGTCCACGCAAAGGAAATGCCATTGCTTCCGAGTTCGGAATCAAAATTGATGGACGCGCGGTTGTCTCATTTCAGATCAAACACAAACGCGGCAAAGCACGCGGGACTGATCGTCAATATGAATTTAGTGATATAACTACGAGGTTGAGAATTTAATGCAGATTAATAGACCGCGGAATTTACGGATCAGGCGGGTTTACGCGGGTCTGAATTTTATCAACCACGGAGAGCACGGAGGACACGGAGAAAGGCGCGACCATTTGCATCAGACTGCTTGCTCGTCGGACGTTCCCCGCTCATCTCAAAAACCTCCGTGCGCTCCGTGTTCTCCGTGGTCTATTTTTTAAAGGAGATTTTATGTCCGACAAAACATCAAACATCACAACACACATGGCGCGAATGGCAATGAACCGCGACGATGAAGTCCGCGCCTGGGTTGAGCAATGGCTAAAAAACCAAGCACGTGAAAAATATTTGGCAAGTGGAGAGAGTGCAGAAACATTCGACAAACATTGGCTCTATGTGAAACCGGAGACGATGCACGAAGGGGCGTTAGAAGCGTACAAGGCTTATGTGGAGCAACCAGATTAGAAGTTGTAACGCACAGGGCAACAAAATAAAGTTAGTGATATAACGACTAAACTGAGAATCTGAAAATCGGCTGCTAAAGCTAATATAGTAAAAAAAAATTATTGTTACAAAATAATTAGACCAGTAATATTCTCACTTTGCTGAATATTAATCATTTTATCTGTCAACACGTTATGCCATTCATAAATACTATTCCCAAGGTTGATGGTACTAATTTAGAAATTTCCCTAAATCAAGGAGAAATCTTATTCATATTAGGTGCTAACGGTACTGGAAAATCAGGTTTAATGCATAAACTATATACGGGAAATCAGGGGAAAGCTCGCCGAATAAATGCGAACCGTCAAATTTGGCTTAATGCTCAAAATATAGGTATCAGTCCAGGTCAAAGGGCTTCTCATGAGAATTATATTTTAAACTTTGATAGTCAGATAACCTCTCGATGGACAGATGACTATGCAACATATCGCTCAAATATAGCTCTTTTTGATCTTGTTGAAGCTGAAAATGCTCGTGCTCGATTAATTGCTGATGCAGTTGATGGAAATAAGACTGAAGAAATTATTGCTCAGAGGAAGAATGCTTCCCCAATAAAAATCATTAATGAAATATTTCACCTATCAAATTTAGCGATTGAAGTATTGATTCAACCGCGTGGAGAACTTTTTGCCCGTAAATTAGGAAGCACTCAGTTTAGCATTGCAGAGCTTTCAGATGGTGAGCGAAATGCACTACTAATAGCTGCCAGCGTTCTAACAGTTGATAGTGGAACACTGTTACTAATTGATGAGCCTGAACGACATCTTCATCGTTCTATCATCTCACCCTTACTCTCTCATCTGTTCTCACAAAGGCCTGACTGTTGTTTTATTGTTTCGACACACGATGTAATGCTGCCTATTGATAATCCATCTGCACGTACACTACTCATACGCAATTGTAGTTTTTCTAATTCCAATTTCCGAAGTTGGGATGCAGATCTTATTTCGCCTGAACTGGCTATTGATATTGATGATGATCTGAAAAAAGACATCCTCGGCGCACGACGAAAAATTCTTTTTATCGAAGGCGCAGAGCAAAGTCTTGATAAGCCACTTTATAGCCTAATTTTCCCTAATGTTTCGATAATAGCTAAGTCAAGTTGTCGCGATGTTGAGTATGCAGTTAGAGGTATTCGTGAGGCAAATGATATTCATTGGATACAAGCTTATGGCATTATTGATAGTGATCTTAGACCGGAAAATGAAATAGATGAGCTAAAAAAGAAAGGAATTTACGCTACGCCTTTCTACTCAGTTGAATCAGTATATTATCATCCCGAAATACAACGCCGAGTCGCGGCACGGCATTCATCAGTTACGGGCGCAGATGTGGAATCGCTTCTTTCCAACGCCAAAACAAGTGCTATTGCGGCTATAAAACCTCATTCGCAAAGATTGAGTGAACTTGCGGCTGAAAAAACTATTCGGGCTAAATTTTTTCAAAAAATACCTAACAAAGCGGTGATTTCAAGCGGAGACCCCATTGAAATTAGTATTGATGTTGCGGCTTATGTAGCCGAAGAAAGCAAGCGGTTTCAAGATGCCATTAGTGCAGGTGATTTTACCTCTCTTATGGAACGTTATCCCGTTCGTGAAACGTCAGCTTTGGATACAATTGCCAGTAGACTTGGCTTTCAGGGCCGAAAGCAATATGAAAGAGCTGTGCTTAAACTAATTCAGGATCATGTTGAAGCACTTATGTTTGTAAAAAAACTTTTTGATTCGCTTTCAAATGAAATAGATCAGGTGTGATTTATTCCTTGACGCATCTCACATAATGAACATACTCAACGGTTGCTTTGCGTTTATATTCACGCCCGTTATCAGCTTTGAAGCGGTTGTATTCGGTCTGAAATAATTTTGGCTCACCGCGCAAACTTAAAATTTCCCGCATCTCATCCAGCGTCATCACTCCCTCGTCGTTGTAGCTGATCAAAATATGTTTTGCTCGTGCCTGACGGATTAATTCCCGCATCGCGTCCTTCGCAGAATCCTGACGGCAATAATCGCTTTTTGTGTATTCGCGCATTCCGGTGATGCCTTTTAATTTTGGATTATCGTAGGCGGCAATGGTTTCCAGCACGTGATAATTCGCTCCGTATTGGCGATGATTATAGGGCGGGTCAAGATATAAAATATCACATTCGATTTCTTTGATGAGTTCGTTAGCGTCACGATGAAAAGCGCGACAATCTTTGACGTGATTCGTGATGGCGGGTGGTTTTAATTGCAAAGATTTAAGTGCGGTGCTTTTGAATTTTTTCAGGTACGCGCCGTAAATACTCGCTGTATTGGCGACCTGATCGATGGCTTCGAGCAGAGCCGTTAAGATGAAAAAATATTCGTGTTCGGAAATAAGCTTTTTTGTTTTCCATTGCTCCAGGGCTTGCCTGATCGCATCCGCTTTGCCCGCGTTCTCTTCCGTGTAATACATTCGCCCACCCACGGGAGAAAAATGATTTGTAATGAATCCGGGATTTTCCGGCAGGGCGTTGACGAAGGCCAGAATTTCCTGAATTGGTAGTTGTTCGCGATGCGATGCGATTTCTTTTTTATAAATGCGCCGTAAGCCTTTAAAATCAGGCGTCTCATTAATTTCAAGATACGCTTTATTCAGCACGTACGCGTAATATTGCAGGTCATTCGCGATGATTTGAAAGCCGAGTTTTTTGAAATGTCTACCGACTGCTCCGGTTCCGGCGAAGAGGTCACAGAACGTTTTTTCGCTGCCGTCAGTGACTTCGCGTACGACGTTTTCGAGGAAGGGGAGTAAGGTCAGTTTTGATCCGATATAGTTCATGAGAGAAAAAGATTTTGATTGCTTCGCTGCACACAGCTTATTATCATAACTTATTGTATTCGCTCCAAATCAATGCATGTTATGAACAACCGCTTTTTCATTCTAATTTTTCTCATTTTCAGTTTTATTTCCTCTTCTCAGGCGCAAGGCATTAGCGGCTGGTGGAAGTGGCAGAATCCGCGTCCGCAGGGCAATCACTTACACAGTATCAGCTTTCGTGATGAAAAGGTTGGTGTCGCAGTCGGACGCGACGGCGTCATTCTTTATACCAATGATGGCGGTAAGGAATGGCAACTTGGCAATAGCAATGTGCTGACTCCGCTGTATGCCGTCACGCATGTCAGTAAACGTTCAGGCAAAAAATTCATTCCGACGAATCGGGCAGATTTCTGGATTGCAGTTGGTTCACGAGGCCTGATTTTGAAGTCTCGCAACGGCGGCGCGAGCTGGGGTGAGGTTCCGACTACGAGTCGCAAGCACTTAACTTCGGTATTTTTTGCCAGTGAGAAAAAAGGCTGGGTGGTCGGCGCTGAAGGGACAATTTTATTCACGGAAAATGGTGGAGAAAAATGGAAGCCTCAAACCAGCGGTGTGACGAGAATGCTGACTTCCGTTACTTTTTACGATGAAGAGCATGGCGTCGCAGTAGGGGCGGAAGGGACTTTGCTCCTGACCGACGATGGCGGCATAAACTGGAGAAAAGTGGATTCAGGAACGAATCAGAATTTGAATGGAGTTGCTCGTCCAATCCCTGAAGGAATCTGGGCTGTTGGCGCCAATGGGACAATCGTGATGAGCGCGGATGCGGGGACTACCTGGAAAATTCAAGCCAGCAATTCGTCTCGAAATTTTCAAGCCGTAGCCTTTATTGATGGGCGAAATGGAGCGATTGCCGCCTCTGAGGGAGCAGTGCTTCGCACCAGTAATGGCGGCGTCGCTTGGGAAGCGCAAACAACTCCTGCGCCGCAGGTTTTCAATAGCGTTGCCTACTTTGATGAGAAGCATTTGTGGCTCGCCGGGGAGGCCGGAGCAATTTATTCAAATGAAGAAGACAAATGGGTTTCACAGATTCTCGGCTGGCAAACAAATCTGACTTCGCTGCATTTTATTGACGGGAAAAAAGGCTGGGCAGTAGGAGCTGGAGGCACAATTCTCGGTACGGAAAACGGCGGTAAATTTTGGAATCTCATGGATTCAAAGGTCGAAGCTGAATTGCGCGGCGTAAGTTTTGTGAATGAAAAGCGCGGTTATGTGACCGGTGAACAAGGGATCGTGCTTCGGACAAGTAATGGCGGAACTGAATGGGAAAAGCTTTCAACGAACACCGATGCGGGTTTTCACGCGCTTAGCTTTGTGAGTGAAAAGGAAGGCTGGGTGGTCGGCGAAAGCGGAAGAATAATCATGACTGCGGATGGCGGAGAGAGCTGGAAGATTCAGGAATCGAAAACCAAAGTCTG
Source organism: Blastocatellia bacterium (assembly GCA_043736395.1). Lineage (GTDB taxonomy): Bacteria > Acidobacteriota > Blastocatellia > RBC074 > RBC074 > JAFDVL01. The sequence goes on from JAYTCQ010000245.1 coordinate 30,163, forward strand.
GTTGGAATCGGTTTCTTTTTCTGATCTAAAACACGGCTGGGTGGTTGGCGAAGCTGGAACAATTCTGGCGACAGTTGATGGCGGCGAAAACTGGACTATCCAGGAAAGCGGCACTCGGCGCAGTCTGTTCAGTGTTCATTTTGTGAATGAAAAAGAAGGGTGGGCAGTCGGTGAAGACGGCTTGATTTTAAAAACTTCCGATGCTGGCGAAAACTGGTTAGTGCAGATCAGCAATATGACGGGAAATCTTCTAGGTGTAACCGCTGTCAACGGTAAACGCGCCTGGGCAGTTGGCGCGAATGGATTTATTGTTTCTACGGAAGATGGTGGTATTACATGGTCACGTGAATTAAGTAATACCAGTGGGACTTTGCGCGCTGTTTACTTCAAAGGAGATGATGGCTGGGCAGTGGGGAGAAATGGGACAATTTTGAAATATGGTGGAGCCGGTGTCGGGGATTTCCAGACGGTCTTTGGGAAGAAGTAAACTCACATAATCTAATACTATTCTCCTGCTGGTTTTGACTTTTAAAAAAAATTGACAGCAATTTTTCACTGTAGTAGCCTCCCACGTTCTTGTAAGTATGAAAAACTGTTGTATCTAAACTACGTTCGAGATTTTTGCCGATTCTAATCTTGCCCCGGATGATTCGGTTTTCCTGACAATATAGATGAGCCGTCTCAGACGGTTTCCCTTAGGGGCTAATGATTTACGGCGAAGCTCTGCCTGAAAAGCGCGAGAGCCGACCACGAGATGAGTTTACGATTAGATAATGTAATTGCTGTCGGAGTTTTGCTGGCATTATGCGTAGCGGCGCTCGCGCATGGGACAGTCGAATTCTGGTCAGTTGCGTTGTTACAGATTCTCTTAGCGATATTGGTTCTCTTGTGGGGAATCAAGATGGCGCTCGATTTTAAGTTGTCATTGACGATCCCACCGTTTTTCCTGCCGCTCATTGGCTTCTTGCTACTTGGAATTTTTCAATCATTCAGTTTCGGAAATAAAAGTTTATCGGCTGATCTGGAGGCGACGCGCGGGACGGTTTCGGTCTTGCTGGCTCTGATAGTGTATGGATTGTTGGGCGCGAATTTTTTAGCGAATCGCGAACGATTGCGCGTGACCTCGACATTTCTGGCATTTTGGGGGTTGGGGCTTTCAATCTTCGCATTGCTACAGAATTTTACCTGGAACGGAAAATTTTATTGGTTTCGTCCGGTACTCAGCGATTTGTCTGCTCCGTTTGGACCATTTGCAAATCATAATCATTTTGCCGGTTATGTTGAATTGTTAATTGGGTTGCCAATTGGGTTAATTGTCTCGAACGGCGTTCGCAAAGATGAAAGATTATTTTATGGATTCGTTACCGTAGTAATTGCGGTGGCATTGGTTGTTTCTCTTTCGCGTGGAGGAATGGTCGGATTCCTGGCAGGCGCGATTTTTATAGCTTTACTAAGCAGTAAATTGAAAAAAGAATATCCGGGACAACGCAGTGTAATGAATAATTCAATGAAAGCTCTGGCTGTTGTGGGCCTCATTGCTGCAATTGCTGTCAGCCTTTTTTGGATTGGTGCCGATCCGGTCGTAAACCGAATTGTTGACAACCGCGAAACACTTTCTTCCAGCCGGACTTGGATTTGGGGCGGCGCTTGGAATGTTTTTACTGCGCACCCATTTACCGGCGCAGGACTTGGGTCTTTCCAAACGGTATTCCCACAACGCAGCCAGTATGACGGCTCATGGGGTTATGTGGCACAGGCGCATAATGATTATCTACAGGTTTTGGCAGATGGTGGTATAATCGCCGGCGTTCTCATGATCTGGTTCTTCTTGCTGGTGCTCCGAGATATTTTTCGTGGTGTTAGATCGAGTGATCCATTGTTAGCAGGAATCGCTCTGGGCTGTGGTGGAGGCATTGTCGCGTTGCTCGTTCATAGCCTGATTGATTTCAATTTGCAGCTGCCCTCGAATTCGATGTTGTTTTTATTATTGTGTTCCATGGCTGCGTATTGCAGCCAGAAAGTCGCTGATCAAGAAACTAAAGTAGAAGTCTTGTCCCACCCCGAACCTAACCCCCGCCGTGTAGGAGTTTAGCCAATGTTGCAATCCGTTATGTTTTACTCTCAAAAAATACTCGCAAGTCGTAGCTGTCTTTTGTTTGCCTTATTGTTGGGATTGTCACTGGATTTATTAGCGCAATCCAGTCAGGGAATGCCGGAAAGATATAAACCGCGTGAACAATCAGGCAGTGAACCAATTGCCGCACCCAATGTGATTGTGGCGCCAAACACAGAATATCGCATCGGAGCCGGAGACGTAATTGATATCAGAGTCGAAGACGCTCCTGAGTTAGCTGTTCAGAATCAGCGCGTTTCTCCGGCGGGCAGAATCTTGATGCCGTACCTAAGCTACCTTGAGGTCAAAGGAAAAACACAAGATGAATTGGTTAATTTAATTGCTGATAGATTGCGTGGAAAATATCTGAAAAACCCCAGCGTGGCTGTGATTATCAAGCAGCCCAACAGCCAGATGTATTTTATTCAAGGCGCCGTCAAGCGTCCCGGGATGTATCAGGTGGAGGGACGTCCAACCCTGATGATGTTAATTAATGCCGCTGGTGGGTTAGCCGATAACCACGGTGCGAAAGCTTATATTACTCGTGATAGTAAAATTGAGACGGCAACTCCTGCCGCTTCAGCACCGGCCCCTGAAACCGCGCTGCCTGAACGAAAACTTTTGACCAGTAATATTAATCAGCTTTTTAAAGGCGGATACGATCAAGACCTGAGATTGGAGCCTAGCGATACGGTCTATGTTCCCTTAGCCGATGTCTTTTTTGTGGGCGGGGAAATCATTTCTCCCGGAGAATTTCCTTTACGCGAAGGCACCACTTTGCGTCAGGCGATTGCGCTGTCAGGTGGCTTTTCGATGAAGGCTAAAAAGAGCAATATGGTGATTTTCCGTGAAGACGAAAAAGGCAATCGGATCGAAATTCCAGTCAATTACGATCTGGTCGAAAAAGGAAAAAACCAGGACGTGAAATTAATGGCTAACGATATTATTGCAGTTCCACCGAGCGCGCTTAAGTCGGCCCTGCTCCCGATCATTCAGGCTTTTACCACCGGAGCTTCGATGACTGTCCCTGGGCGGATTGGCAGATAATACGTCGAATCGTTCACAAGTTCCCCGCCGCTGAAGATTTAAAAGCTGAAGTTTTAAAAGGAAGATAAATGCCTAACGACAACGTAGAATTAGAAAAAGTTCCCTCGCCATTCAATGACAGATTGGACGCGCGAAATCGCAATTACTATCCACGCCAGAATTACGATCCGCTCTACGATCCTTACGATGATCCGCGTCACAATAATGACGATAATGAAAGCTCGCTGAACATGCGTGAGCTATGGCTGATGGTGCGTCGTCGCAAATGGTTGGTACTGACGTTGATTGCCTTGATTACGACGATTGTGACGATTCAGATGTATCGTACGAAATCGTATTATCAGTCCAATTCGACGCTGGAAATTGGCAAGGAAAATTCATCAATTGGGCGTGATGGATTGGCAGTAGCAGGGGGAGATGACTTCGATCCGTTCTTTATGGTGAACATCAAAACCAAGATGTTGTGGTTCACCAGTAAAGCTTTGCTCGAAGATGTTGTCGTCAATCTCAAACTCAACGAGAATCAGAAATTTCTTGATACGACAGATAAAAGCTGGTTCAGCTCAGCAGAGAAGAAAACCAATATAGATAATTTGCCAAACACTGTGCCAGCGGGAATGGAAACTGAAATTACACGCTCGCCTGCCGAAAGTGCAAAATTAGCGCCATTCGTCAAAGCGATCGAAGACAGTTTAACTGTCCAGCAAGTCCGTGATACGCGAGCTTTAACAATTAGCTATGTACATACGGAACCGCTGCTTGCCGCTCAGATCAACAATGAACTCATGAAAGTTTTTCGACAGAAAAATTTTACGAATAAGATGGGCGGATTGGAACAAACCGGAGACTGGTTGAAAACCTCTGAGCGGAAAGTCAAATCTGAATTGGATCAGGCGCAGGCTGCATTGGCGCGTTACGCACAGGATAAAGGCATCATTAGTCTAAAGGGCGATAATCAAACGATTGTGACGGCAAAACTCGCCGAAATCCAAAGCCGTTTGGCAAAAGCTGACGCAGAATTACTCAAAGCTGAATCCTTGAATGAAGATGTTAAGCAGGGAAATGTCGCAAAACTGGCCGCCGAGTTTGATGATAAAAGCGGCGCGAAAATGTCCAGTTTACTTCAAGAATTAAACGCTGCTAAAAAAGAGCAAGAAGTTCTAAATGTTAAGTACGGCGATGACCACCCAAGTGTCAGAGAAGTCAAAAGTAAAATTGCCGAAATCGAACGGCAAATGAAATCCGGTACAAAATCGCTGGAAGATAAATTGCGGGTTGATTTCGAACGCGCCAAGCGTGAGCGTAATGCGATTGAGAGAGAATATTTCCAGTCCAAAAATGAAGCCGTCAGTGAAAATCAATCAGACATCAAACTTCGGAATTTTCAGTTAGAAGTTGAGCGCAAACAGAAACTATATAATGACCTGCAAGACAAATCGCAGCAGGCGGAATTAAAGCAAAAAGAGCAGTACAACAACATTCGCATTATTGATCCGGCGCAGATTCCTAATGCTCCCGCCGGGCCGCGTCGTACTTTAACAATTCTGCTGGCCTTCCTGCTCAGCACTGCGGCGGCGATTGGTTTGGCATTTTTCCTTGAATATCTCGACAATACGATCAAGACAGTTGAGGATGTTGAACGTTATGCGAAGCTGCCTGCACTCGGCGTCATTCCGGCGATTGCGGGAAGCACTTCATTGAAAAAACTTCCCGGTAGAAGTGAAGAATTATTGGATGGAAACGGGACTGCGCTGGCCTTGTCAGGTGCGTCAATCGCCACGCAGCTCATGACGCTGGATAATCAATCAACTGTCGCTGAAGCCTATCGTGCGCTGCGTACTTCAGTTTTACTTTCCTCCGCCGGACATCCACCAAAATCAATTTTAGTCACAAGTGGAAGACCAGGAGAAGGCAAAACGACGACAGCCGTGAATACGGCAATTTCTCTGGCGCAGCTTGGCGCGACGGTCTTAATTATTGATTGCGATTTGCGTCGTCCCAAAGTTCATAAGGTTTTTGGCATTACGCATACACATGGACTGTCAACGTATTTGTCGCGTGATATGGATATTGACAGTTTAATTCATGCGTTACCGATTCCAAATTTATCGTTGTTACCGTGCGGCCCGACGCCTCCGAATCCGGCTGAATTAATCAGCTCGGAAAAGATGCGGACAATGATGACTTTACTTGGCACAAAATTCGATCACATCATTATTGACTCACCGCCGCTCATTAATGTGACCGATCCAGTGATCCTTTCGACGTTGGTGGATGGGGTCATTATGGTGGTTCATGCGGGCAAGAGTACCCGTGACGTGATTCGCCGCGCGAGCCAGGAATTGACCAGTGTCGGAGCCAAAGTCTTTGGTGTAGTTCTCAACAATGTGAACCTGCAACGCGAAGGCTATGACGAGTATTATTATCAACGGTATTACTCAAGCTACAGCTCTGACAATGACATCAGTAATGCCTCAAATGGCAATGGAAACGGTAACGGAAACGGAAAACACATTTGATAAATTGAAAAATTCAATCACGCCGCCAGGGATTCGTTCACTGGCGGCGTTTGTTTTTGATGCTGCGAATCGTCAACTTCTGAATGCCAGCTTTGCGGTCGCGCTGACGATTCTATTTGTAAAGTTGGCAGCAATTTTGAAGGAGATGATTGTCGCCTGGCGCTTTGGCACCAGCGATGATCTGGATGCTTTCACCGTAGCGCTGATTGTCCCATTTTCATTGGTCAGTATTGTCGCCGCTTCTTTTCAATCCGCCTTCATTCCAGTATATGTCCGCGTTCAAGAACTAGAGGGAAATGAAGCCGCTCAATCATTAATCTCTAATGCCCTCACTTTGATCATTGCCTTATTTTCAATGACACTGATTTTGATGTTACTGGCGGCGCCGATTTATCTGCATTATCTGGCTCCGGCGTTCGGTGACCAAAAATATGCGCTGACCTTGAAGCTGACCGGGATCATCGCTCCGATTTTAATTTTCTCTGGCATCTCAAACATTTTTGGAGCCGTGCTGAACGCCAGAAATTCTTTTGTTGCGGTCTCGCTGACGCCGTTAATAACCACTGTATTGATCGTAGCTGCTTTGTGGTTTGCGGCGAGGATTGAAGCACTGGCAATGGCCGTAAAATTAGGTGCGATGTGCGAAGTTTTATGGTTGGGATGGAAGCTGAGAAAAACCGGGATTCGATTTCGTTTAGGGCTAGATATTTTCAACGTAAAGCTGAAAGAAACCCTTCGTCAGGCCGCTTCGTTGATGCTGGGAAATTTTTTATTGTCCGGCGTTGGAGTGTTTAGCGTGGCCATAGCCGGATCATTAGCCGCCGGCAGCGTGGCGTCGTTTAGTTATGCCAGTAAGTTGATCGCGTTGCCAAATGGCCTGCTCGCAACAGCTTTGGGAGCCACGTTGGTTCCGTACTTTTCCAGATTGAGTGTGCAATCCGAATGGCAACAAATACGCACGACGCTGCATCGTTTTTTACAATTAGCTTTTTTGCTGACGTTACCGATAGCAATTATCTTCATGGTCTTCCCACAGTTCATTACGAAGCATCTTTTTCAGCGCGGAGCGTTTGCTGAGAATGATGTCGCTACGGTTTCAACTGTACTATTTTGTTTTGCGTTACAGCTCCCGTTTTATGTGGGCGGAGTTTTATCGGCGCGGCTTTTACAGGCTTTGCAATCGAACAATGATTTGCTCAAAGTTTCAGCTGCCAGCCTGCTCGTGAATGTCGTGCTGACGGTGATCCTGAGTAATTTATTTGATGTTGCCGGGATTGCTTTAGCAGTAAGCCTGACCTATTGGTTTTCATTTTTTGCCTTATATTTTCTGGCTCGAAAGCGAATCAATTTAGCTGAATGCGCGTGACGTTTGTAATTCCTTCCATGACTTCAGGCGGAGCCGAACGCGCACTTGCTGTGATTGCGAATTCGTGGGCAGAACGTGGAGACAGCGTGACGTTATTAACGTTTGATGATGGAGCTGCGCCGCCGTTTTATCAGTTGTCTGATCGTATTCATCACGTTGCTCTAAAGCTACTGAAAAAATCTGAAGGACGATGGGATTCCATTCAACAAAATTTCCGAAGGATTAAAATCTTACGCGCTGCAATTAAAAATTCTTCACCTGACGTTGTGATAAGTTTTTTACTGCGAGCTAACGTGCGAGTACTTTTTGCGACGATTGGACTAAAAGTTCCAATCATCGTGTCGGAGCGCAATGATCCGTGGCTGGCGAAGCCGGGGGAAATCTGGAAATGGCTGGCAAAGGTTACCTATCCGTGGGCAGATAAAATTACGGTACATACAAAACGGTCAGCACAGTTTTTTCCAGCTTCATTGCAACAAAAAATTTGTGTGATTCCAAATGCTTTGTTGGTCGAAACCAAACCGAAATCTGCGACAAATGGTCAGCAAATAATCGCGATTGGACGCCTTGAGGAGCAAAAAGCTTTTGATGTTTTGTTGCAAGCCTTTGCTTTGATTTGCGAAGAATTTCCTGAAGCAAAACTGACGATTTGGGGAGAGGGAAGTCAGCGCAAAAAATTAGAATCTTTGCGAGAATCGCTTTCATTACAAGATTGCGTGATGTTGCCCGGCGTCACGAAAAATATTCTGAGCGAACTTGGCAACTCAGATTTATTTGTACAGTCTTCAAGTTGGGAAGGATTCGGCAATGCGTTATGCGAAGCAATGTCTATCGGGCTTCCGGCGATTTCAACCGATTGTTCAGGCCCGCAGGAAATTATCCGAAATGGTGTTGATGGGATTTTAGTTCCTGTTGGAAATGTCGAAGCTTTGGCGGAGGCGATGAAGCAGGTGTTGAGCAATCCTTCATTGAGAGGGGAGCTTGGAAGACGCGCCCTGGAAATTGGTGAAAGGTTTTCACTTCAGAGGATGCTTCAGCAATGGCAGGTGACAGTTGATGAGGCGCGTACCAATTAACAAAAAAAATATTTTCATCATTGCTTTGATAAGCCTGTTGTATTTGGTTGGAATAGGCTGGGGATTGCCAAGTCATATCAGCGCGGTGACAGATACGATCGCGCCTTACGATACGCTTTCGTTTTTTGGAAATTACTCAAACCCGCAGGCAGCAAGCCGCTATCCGGCTGCGCAGTATTTAATTTTGTCCTTTGTTTATGCGATTATTCTCGCCTTTGGGAAGTTGACGGGAATGATCGGAAGCTTCGCTTCAAAATTCCCGTATGGAATGAAATCCCCGGAAAATTTTATTTCTGGAATGATCGCTATCGCACGCATCGTTACGGTTGCGATGAGCATTATTGTGTTGATAAGCCTGCGCAAATTGAAGCACGAAAGTTTGTCAAATTTTGGAAATATCGTAGCGGTATTCATCCTCGGATTAAGTGACACTTTTACTTATTACGCGCGCGCAGAAAATGTAGATATTCCGATGTTGTGCTGGTGGGCTATTTCTCAGGCTTCGCTATGGGCGTACATTTTTTTTGACGAAAACAAAAAGAAAAATTTGCTGATAGCAGGCGTAGCGGCGGGGTTAGCAATTGCCACCAAAGATGCCGCAGCTGTACTGGTATTGGCGGCTGGATTGATCGTAATATTTTTTGGAGTTTCAAGAATTAAAGATGCGGCTCAATTCGCCGCCGCGTCTTTATTGACATATTTTGCAATCGCTGTTTTGCCGCAGCCGTGGCGTTGGGTAGAGCATGTCAAACTTAATAACCCGTCCGGTGGACGCATCGCCCGATTTGCTCAGTTCGATAACTCGTTCTCAGGGCAGATTGCATTGCTGAATAAAACTTTTCTGGAATTGGTTTCAATTGTTTCGCCTGCGGGCATCGCGTTGGCACTAGCCGGAGTGATTGCACTGATGTTTCATCGTCAGCATCGGGTACTCGTTTTTTTGATTTTGCCAGGCCTTTGTTATTACCTGATTTTTGTTGCGAATATTCATTTTGTGTACGAACGCTTTTTATTGCCGATAGCTTTTTCGACTGCGATATTAGCGGGGTTCGGAGCGACTTTCCTGCTAAATAATTTTCGACGCACTGGGCAAACTATGATTGCACTGTGCCTGCTCTGGCAAATTTCTTTTGGATATTTACCCGTGACTTACGCGCAGGTTTTTGACGTGAAGCGCACTTTGAATAAGACAATACGCGATGAGGTTCCTGCTGGCGAAGCTGTGATGTGGATCGGAGATCGCACGTACATTCCAAACGCCGATTTTTCTTATACGATGGTTCGTCCACGTGATGTAAATTTAAAATCCAGTTATATGATGGCGGCACTGAAGCCTTATGAAGAAAGGACAGAATTTGTTTTGAGCGAGAAACCACTGCCTGATGAAAAGCTACAATTGATTAGAGAATTAAGTTATCCCATGTGGGTCAGAGCTAATGTTATCAAAGCTGGCGTCAAAGAATATTATTTGTATAAATCGAAATGTGGAGCCTGCTTTGATGGAAAAGAAGCGTGGATTCAGCAGGGAGACGATGCCGGAGTGCGATGAATGAAAATCGTGTTTCTGGCGCGAACCCTCAATCAGGGCGGAGCGCAAAGGCAATTGGTGGCATTAGCAAAAGGGTTGAAAGAGCGCGGTCATTCGATATATGTGATTGTGTTTTACGCCAACGGGTTCTTTGAAAATGAATTGCGGACGAGCGGGATTGACGTTCGTGTTTTAAATCGTCGTGGACGCTGGCGTGTTATCGCGCTGTGGCGGCAACTGGTGCATATTGTACAAGAATTAAACCCTGATATTCTTCACGGCTATCTCGAAACACCTAATGTTTGTGCGGCTTTGCTGCGTAGATACATTCCAACAGCGAAAGTAGTTTTTGGGATTCGCGCTTCGGCAATTGATTATTCGAAGTACGATTTCGTCATTCGTGTGATGAATTGGATTGAAGCCCGCGCTTCCCGTTATGCTGATTTAGCCATTGCGAATTCACAGGCTGGAGCTTCCGATATTATCCGTGTGGGCTTTCCAGCAGACAAAGTTATCGTGATCGCTAATGGAATTGATACGGAACGTTTTGCGCCGGATGCCGAAGCCGGAAGAAAATTGCGGCAGCAATGGAAGATCAAAGATGATGAATCTTTGATTGGTGTCGTCGGACGGCTTGATCCGAAAAAAGACCACTCTACTTTTTTACGTGCCGCTGCGAAATTGAAGCAACCAAATATAAAATTCGTTTGCATCGGAATTGGTGAACCAACTTTTGAATTGAAGCAACTAGCTGAATCATTAAATTTGCAGGATCGCCTGCAATGGATCGCGCCTCAATCTGCGATTTCTGATGTTTACAATGCGTTGGATGTGATGTGTCTTTCTTCATCTTTTGGCGAAGGCTTCCCGAATGTTGTAGGCGAAGCGATGGCGTGTGGCGTTCCCTGTGTCGTGACGAATTCAGGTGATGCGGCTTTGATCGTTGGCGAGCTGGGAGAAGTTATTGTCGCCGGTAATTCCGAAAGTATGGCCGCGGCGATAAATAAAAGCTTGAATCAAAACCGCCAAACGATTAGCATCAGACTTCGTCAACGAATTATCGAAAATTTCAGTCTTCAGGAACTGATTACAAAAACCGAATCCGCCCTTTTAGCCCTGATCTGATTGTTCATTCATGGCCTTACATTCACATAAAATTAACACCTCACTAAGCACCGATCTTGTCGTTGGTACTCCTGCGCCTTCAATAGCGCGCCAGCTTCGTATTATCCATGTGATTACAGATTTGGATACGGGCGGCGCTGAAATGATGCTGTATAAGGTGTTGTCGCAAATGCAGCAAACCGGTGTTCATTCGGAAGTGATTTCATTGCAGGACATCGGAGCCGTAGGCGGAAAAATCAGCCGACTTGGCATCAAAGTTCACGCTTTGAATATGAGTAAAAAAGTGCCAAGCCCACTGGCTGTTTGGCGGCTGGCAAAATTGCTCAAACGCAGTCAGCCGGATGTGATTCAAACGTGGATGTACCACGCGAATCTGGTTGGCGGATTAGCTGCGAAAATTGCTGGTAATATTCCAGTAGTGTGGGGAATTCATCACAGCAATTTTGATAGGAAACGTGCTAAAAAGCGGACGTTGCTGACGATGCGGGTTGGAGCGTTGCTTTCAGGACGCGTTCCTGACGACATTATTTGTTGCGGTGAAATTCCACGTCAATTCCATATCGGGATGGGCTACGATGCGCGAAAAATGCGAGTGATTCCGAATGGATTTGATGTTCAGGAATTTCAGCCGAATCCTTTTGCGCGGGTTTCCGTACGCAAAGAATTAGGGCTTAACAATCAAACACCTTTGATTGGATTGGTCGCTCGATACCATCCCAAAAAAGATCATCAGACATTTATTCAAGCCGCTTCGTTGATTAATTTAGTAATGCCGAATGTTCATTTTCTTTTGTGCGGTGAAGGCGTTAACGAGAACAATTCTGAATTGATGCATTGGATTAACGAAGCTGGTATTGCTCATCGTGTGCATTTATTAAGTATTCGGACCGACATTCCGCGCTTAACAGCGGCTCTGGATCTTGCTACTTCCTCGTCTTCGTATGGTGAAGGTTTTCCAATTTCACTTGGAGAAGCGATGGCTTGTGGGATTCCTTGTGTAGCGACAAACGTGGGGGATTCTTCGGCGATCGTGGGAACTACCGGCGTGATTGTCGCTCCGAAAAATCCTTTTGAATTATCGCAGGCGTGGCAGTTTTTGCTGGGAATTGAAGAAAGTGCCCGAACGAAACTGGAAGAATCTGCGCGGCAACGGATTCAGGAAAATTTCAATTTGCCTTCTGTAGTTTCGCGCTACGAGGCTGTTTATAAAAAAGTGACTAATCGTGAGTAATCTGATTCTGACAGCAACTTCATTGCCTGAAATTTTGATCCTTGAACCACGCGTTTTTGAAGATAATCGCGGGTATTTTATCGAATCGTATAATGATCAGAAATTCGAGCAGGCTGGGATTTCTTCGAGCTTTGTGCAGGACAATCAATCAGGCTCACATGGCGGAGTTCTACGCGGGCTGCACTATCAAATCCAACAACCACAAGGAAAATTAGTTCGCGTTGTCGTTGGGGAAATTTACGACATTGCAGTAGACATTCGGCGCAGCTCTCCGACGTTTGGCAAGTGGGTTGGCGCATCGCTTTCCGCCGAAAACCGTAAACAATTGTGGATTCCAACCGGCTTCGCGCACGGGTTTTATGTGTTAAGTGAATGGGCAGAAGTTTTGTATAAAACGACCGATTATTACGCGCCACAACATGAGCGGACTTTGCTGTGGTGTGATCCGGCTTTAGCGATTGATTGGCGGCTACGTGATGAAATTTCTCCAATTATGTCCGCGAAGGATGCGGAGGGAAAGCCGCTCAGCGAAGCGGAATTGTTTGATTAATTTTCTATGAAAAATGTTCTCGTCACAGGCGGAGCCGGATTCATTGGCTCTAATTTTATTAGATATTTACTGAAAGGTAATGCCGAACTTCAGGTCATAAATCTCGATGCTCTGACATACGCCGGAAGCCAGGAAAATCTGCGTGAGGTTGAAAAAGATTCACGCTACAGTTTTGTCAAAGGCAATATCGGTGACCGCGAATTAGTCTTGAATGTATTAGGTCAAAACCGCATAGACACGCTGGTGCATTTCGCTGCTGAATCCCACGTTGATCGTTCAATCAGTAATCCTGGCATCTTTGTTGAGACCAATGTCGTTGGTACTCAGAATTTGTTGGACGCCTGTCGTCAGGTCTGGTTAGTGGAAAAACTTTTGCCGATAGATCAAGTACGTTTTCATCACGTCTCTACGGATGAGGTATACGGCACTTTGAAACCCGAAGATCCGGCGTTTAGTGAGACGACCGCGTATTCACCAAATTCACCGTATGCCGCATCAAAAGCTTCAAGCGATCATCTGGTTCGCGCTTATTTTCATACCTACGGTTTGCCTGTGACGATGACAAATTGTTCGAATAATTATGGGCCGTATCAATTTCCTGAAAAGTTGATCCCGTTAATGATCATGAATGCGTTAGAAGGGAAGCCGTTGCCGGTTTACGGAGACGGTCAACAGATTCGCGATTGGCTATATGTTGAGGATCATTGCGAAGCGATCAAGCTGGTGATTGAGCGCGGTCGCATCGGAGAAACGTACAACGTCGGAGGCAATAATCAGCCGCCGAATTTAGAGATTGTCCATCAGCTTTGCGCATTGTTGGATGAGCTGTCTCCTTCCGAAAATCCGCATCATTCGTTAATTAAATATGTCGCAGACCGCCCCGGACATGACCGGCGTTATGCGATTGATCTGACGAAAATTAATACAGAACTTGATTGGGAGCCGCGCGAATCACTGACGACCGGGCTGCGCAAAACAATCGAATGGTATTTGAGTAACAGCGAATGGATTGAAGCGATTCACGAGCAAAATAACTATCAACAATGGATAGAAAAAAATTATCAAGCGCGAGGAGAAGCGGCACGATGAAGGGAATTATTCTGGCAGGAGGCCGAGGCACCCGCCTGCATCCGTTGACGTTGACTACCAGCAAGCAACTCTTACCAGTGTACAATAAGCCGATGATTTATTATCCGCTGTCAATGTTGATGCTGGCAGGGATTCGAGAAATTTTGATAATTAGTACGCCCGAAGACTTGCCCGCCTTCAGAAAATTATTGAGCGATGGCAATCAGTGGGGATTAAAATTCAGTTACGCCGAGCAATCTGAGCCACGCGGCTTGGCAGAAGCTTTCATTATTGGCGCTGAATTCATTGGCGAAGAACCAAGTTGTCTGATTTTAGGAGACAATATTTTCTTCGGCCACGGCTTACCGGAAAAATTGAGAAGCGCGGCAACTTTGACCAAAGGCGCATTGGTTTTTGCGTATCCTGTGAAAGACCCTGAAAGATACGGCGTGATTGAATTCGACGAGACAGGAAAAGCCCTAAATATCGAAGAGAAACCAAAGCAGCCCAGATCAAATTTTGCCGTCCCAGGAATCTATTTTTACGACCAAACAGTAGTCAAAAGAGCTAAGAATTTAAAACCATCCGTACGCGGCGAACTAGAAATTACGGATCTGAACAGACTCTATTTAGATGCTGGACACTTACAAGTCGAACAAATGGGACGTGGCGTAGCGTGGCTGGACGCCGGAACACATGAATCATTGATGCAGGCATCAAGCTTTGTGCAGGCTGTAGAAGATCGACAGGGGATGATGATTTCCTGTCCGGAAGAGATTGCTTATCGTTTAGGTTTTATTAATCGTTCACAGTTAGAATATTTAGCAGAGCAGTTAGGTGAAACCTCATATACTAAGTCTTTATATTACTTAATAAGTCATTTGGGATAGAGAATAATATTGAGTGATCAAATTACAAAACTAACAAGCGGAACTTTTTTGGCGCGGAATATAGGAATGAATCTTATCGGGCAAATTATGCCGCTGTTAGTTGCTGTCTTTGCGATTCGTATTCTAATACAAGAACTAAAAGTAGATAAATTTGGTATATTAACATTAGCTTGGGCAGTTATCGGTTATTTTAGTCTGTTCGATTTTGGATTAGGACGAGCGTTAACTCAGCTGGTAGCCGAAAAATTGGGACTAAATGAAATAGAATCACTTCCTTCTTTAATTGTGACATCATTGGTATTAATGACCTCCTTAGGGATGATAGGCTCCTTAATTGTTATAATTATTTCCCCTTTCTTAGTCTATTCGATCCTAAATATCCCAGCTGACTTACAGACTGAAACATTGTGGTCATTCTATTTGCTTGGAGCCTCTATACCAATCGTAGTTTTGACCGCCGGCATACGAGGAATTTTAGAAGCGCAACAAAAATTTGCAATTATAAATATTATTAGGATTTCAATGGGTATGACTACTTTTTTAGCACCATTGGCAATCTTACCTTTTTCACATAATTTGGTTCCTATAATACTGTTGTTGATAATAGGCCGGATTCTTGGGTTGATATGGCACCTGATAATCTGCCTTAGGGCGACATCATATTTACCAGCTAATCTGCTAAGAAAAGAATATTTTGATATACATCAAGTTCGCCCATTACTTAAATTTGGTGGATGGATGACAGTTAGTAATATAATCGGGCCACTGATGGTCTATCTTGATAGATTTCTAATTGGTTCTTTTATTTCTGTTGCGGCGGTTTCATATTATGTAACTCCTTATGAGATGGTTACTAAAATGTGGCTAATACCGGCCTCGATTAATAATGTCTTATTTCCATCTTTTGCTATTCATTTTATCCATGATAGAAACCGTGCCAGCATATTATTTGGTCAAGGAGTAAAGTATGTATACTTGGCTACTTTCCCTGTTAGTCTACTCATTATGACTATGGCTTTCAATGGCTTAGAATTATGGTTAGGCAAAGACTATGCCGATCAGAGTACTATGGTGGCACAGTGGATTACGCTAGGAGTGTTTATTAATTGTTTGGCACAAGTTGCTTTTGGTTTCGTTCAAGGAGCCGGTCGCCCAGATATAACTGCCAAAATACATTTGCTTGAGCTCCCTATATATATTGCTTTGCTTTTTGTTGGATTAAAATATGTTGGTATTCAAGGGGCAGCTATAGCGTGGGTAATTCGTGTTACCATAGATGGGGGCTTATTATTTTATTTGGCCTGTCGTTGGCTGCCTAAATACAGAGAGAACTATGTGAATGCCTTAGTTTTATTGATAGTTTCCTTATCTGTATTAATTGGATCAATGTATATTTCACGAACACAAGATAAATTAATTTACCTTGTAGTTGTGCTAACGGGGCTAAGTTTACTTACGTGGTTCAAGCTTATTTCCGTGCAAGAGAGACTTGTATTAAAAAATCTTTTTAACTGATGTTACGCGAAGAAGAGTAAAAGCAATATACTTGACAAATGAATATCGAACACTTTGATCTCTACACGGATTATTTAATCAGCGCGGTTGGAGCGACGACGGCGACAGGAATGGCGCGGATGCTCGACGGCGAAATCAGTCATGATCAAGTGACACGCTTGCTCTCATCCGAACCCAAAAACAGTGCCGATCTATGGCGCGTCGTTAAACCGTTGATTCGCAGCGTCGAACGTCCCGATGCGACGTTGAGTATAGATGACAGCATCGGGGCGAAACCTTCGACCGACGAAAACGATATTATTTGCTGGCATTGGAGCCACAGCTTCAAACGCCACATCAAAGGGATCGAATTCCTGACGGCGTTTTATAACGTGGATGACGTTTCGTTGCCCCTCGCCTTTGACCTCGTCGAGAAAACCGAAGAGTACGTGGAAGCGAAAACCGGACTCACGAAACGACGCAGCCCACTGACGAAAAACGAACGCTACCGGATGCTGTTGCGCGTTGCGGTGCATAACCAAATTCAATTCCAATACGTGCTCAACGACGTCTGGTTTGCTTCGGCGGACAATATGAAATACGTCAAAAGCGAACTCAAAAAAGATTTTATGATGCCGCTCAAAACGAATCGCAAAGTCGCTTTGAGCGCTGAAGACAAACGACGCAAGCGCTACGTCGCAGTCAATAGTCTCGATTTACCAGCGGACACGACTCGTGAAATTTGGTTAGAAGACGTGCCTTTTCCGGTCCTTCTCATCAAACAAGTCTTCATAAACGAAGACGACTCTACCGGCGTGCGCTACCTGGTCACGAGCAATCTGACGCTGACGTCTGAGCGTATCGCGAAGCTCTTCCAAAAACGGTGGGTATCGAAGTCTTTCACAAATCACTGAAGCAAAACGCCTCGTTGGAGAAGTCTCCGACGCGGACGGAAACGACGCAGCCCAATCATTTATTCGCGAGTTTATGCGCCTACGTCAAACTGGAAAAATTGAAAATCAAAACCAAATTAAACCACTTCGCTTTGAAGTCTAAACTCTATCTCTCGGCGGTCAAATCTGCTTACGGCGAACTCGTCAAGCTCAAAGCTCATTTGGCTGCCGCGTAACATCAGTTTTTAATACAAGCTTAGTACGGTAAATAAGTCTAGAGTATGACAATTTTTATATTAGTCTACGAATAAAGTTACGAGAAATAGTGGGACAATGCGGCTATAATAAAAACATTCTTTTGCGAGAATTAAGCGACAGAGGTTATTGAAGCAGAAGAATTAATTTGTGAAATATCTGGATGCAAGTACTTACACAAGAAAAAAATGTGAAACATCTTTCCAATATTCATGTTTTTCAGAAACCAAATTGTTGTTTATGCGGAAAATCGGGGCAGGTAATTTTTTCAAATTTAAGAGATAGACTTTATGATGTAAAAGGTGTGTGGGGATTAAGAAAATGTGTTAATGAACAATGCCAACTAGTCTGGTTAGACCCTTCACCAGTTGAAGACGATTTAAGTAAAGCGTATTTGAATTATTATACACATCAACTCATTACACAATCAGCAGGTTTTCGATTTCGCCAAAGAGTAAAACACGGCATAGCCGGCCTTTTATACGGTTATCACGCAACTACTAAACTGCTTGATAAAATACTAGCTATTCCATTTCTTTTGAATCCCTTTTTGCGGGAAAATATGATTGCCACAGGTTGTGGTTATTTGGATGGAAAAACTAGAGGAAAGCTTTTGGAGATTGGCTGTGGAAGTGGGATGACATTGGCTAATTTAAAAAGTTTGGGCTGGAATGCAGAAGGTATAGATTTTGATGCAAAGGCTGCTCAAACGGCATCTTTAAATTTTAATATTACAGTACATAGCGGATCGTTAGTCGAAATGAATTATCCAGCAAATCAATTTGATGCAATATTAATGAGTCACGTCATAGAGCACATTTTTGATCCTGTAATTTTTTTGACAGAATGCAGCAGAATCTTAAAGCCTAGTGGTAGATTAGTTATCCTAACTCCAAATATCAGTTCTATTGGTTTTAAAAGATTTGCTGAAAGTTGGGTTCACTTGGACCCGCCCAGACATTTGTATCTTTTCTCAAAACAGACACTTTGTACAATTGCTGCTAAAGCAGGTTTATTCCCAATGAATTGGAAAACTACAGTGCGTGATACTAATTTGTCCTGGCTTATGAGTATGGAAATTAGTGAAAATGGAAAGTGGGATAATACTAAAAAGTTAAGATTCTGGCGTAAATTGCAAGCAAAATTTTTTCAAGTTTCTGCTTTAATTAAACTTTACAGAAACAGCGAAAGTGGAGATGAAATTATATTAACGTTGACTAAGTTATAAATGTTAAGATAAATCATTAACTATAAGAGTAAATGCTTTTATGCAGGTAGAGGTAAACAATAACTTAAAAATATCCGACGTTTGCGCCATTATTGTTTCATACTTTCCTGATACTGGTTTTAAAGAGCGGTTATACAAAATTTTATGCCAAGTTGATAGAATAGTAATTATTAATAATGGTTCGAATATTTCACTTACTGAAATATTAGGAGAACTTGTAGGTAATAAAAAAATTAAATTGATACAAAATCCTCAGAATCTTGGAATTGCCAAAGCCCTCAACCAGGGTATTGCGCTAGCGTTTGAAGAAGGTTACCGTTGGGCATGGTCATTTGATCACGATACAAGTGTTCCGCAAGGAGTCTTAGGAAAGTTAATATCCTGTTATAATGAGATTGTTATTAACCAAAAAATCGGCTTAGTTGCCCCGAACTTCTATGATATAAATTCAGGATATTATTGCCTCGACCTTAATAAGCAGGGAAGTTATTTTGAAGTAGTATCGGCTATTAACTCAGGAAGTCTAATACGGCTGGATATTTTTTATGAATTGGGTGCGTTCAATGAGAAATTCTTTATTGATTGTGTAGATGATGAATACTGCCTAAGGATGTATGAGAAAAATTACAAGGCGATTTTAGTTAAAAATGCAGTGATTCATCATAAGGTAGGTTTTGCAACGAATCACAAGCTTTTTCATAAGTCTTTAGTAACAAAAAATCATTCCCCTCTGCGGCGATATTACTGGAGTAGAAATGGGTTTAGCTTAATAATTAAGTATATTTTTCATAAGCCTTTATTGGCTTTGGGTATCCTTAAGTCACACCTTATCACTATTTTTATTACTTTATTATTTGAAAAGCAAAAACTAAAAAAACTTAGATACTTAATCTTAGGGGCTTTTGACGCAATAATAAATAAATTTGATCGGAAAGTGTCAATCGCAGAGATGGATTAGTTTGAAAAGTGAGTTTATATTTTATGCAAGAGCCGTTGGTGTCTATAGCAATCTATACATATAATCAAATAGATTTTATTGAGACGACATTAAAGAGTGCTTTAGAGCAGAATTACGATAACTTAGAGGTCGTAGTTGCTGATGATGGGTCTACAGATGGGACTAGGGAAGTTATTATAGAGTACTCGAAAAAATATCCAACTAGATTAATTCCTGTTATTGATGAGCCTAACTTAGGTGTTACCGGGAATTGTAATCGTGTCCTCAATGCTTGTCGCGGCGATTATATTGCCTGGTTGCCTGGCGACGATATTTTCTTGCCAAACAAGACTAGAATGCAAGTGGAATGGTTTTTAAATAATCCTGACGGCGCAATTTGTTGCTGTGATTCTGATGTTTTTGACTCTGATACAGGTCAAACATTAATGGTCTATCGAAATGATAACTTCTATAGGGGAAAGTCTGCATGGCAGATTGCCGGTGAATTTAATGCTCCTCCTACTTGCGCTCTAATGGTAAATCAACGGCTTTGCCGAGATATTCGATTTGATCAACGGACATCTACTATAAGTGATTGGTTGTATGTAGTTGAAGTTTGTATGCGTGGAAAGATCGGCTATGTGGATGAGGCCTTGGTGAGGTATCGCAGGCACGCTAATAATGTTACTGGTGGTGGAGCTGGAAAAACATATTTAGATGATAGGTTGATTTATACTGATCTGCTGATTAGTAAGTATCCTGGATATTTCTTGCCGCATAAAAAACAACGAGGGATTGTGTTTTATACAACAGCCTTGCGTGAGTTTTTGGATGGAAAATACACTGATGCAAAATGGAAAGCTTTGTACTCAATAGCTGAGTGGCCTTTTATGCTTAGAGTGTATTTCTTATTAATTGGATGTTTAATGGGAAAATTGGGGGTCGAATTTGCGGTCAATAATAAGTCCCGTCTTAATCGTATATTTAAAAACCATTAAGTGATTATTGTATTAATAAATAAGTAAATTTTAGTTCTTTTGTATTTATAAGTTATTATTTTGGAAATCAAAGAAAGCTGACTTATAAGCACCTAAACATAAATTCTGAGGTGTAATGAACGCTGGCAAGCCTGATTCCGTCGTGATGTGGTAAATCATAATACCGCAGAATTTATATCAGGGTGCTTACATATGCGAGGTTTAGTTGCTATCTCTGTTGATCTATTAGAATTTCAAAATTGAAGGCTGCATGAATAAACCTAGTATATTTTTAGGATCACTAGCTCTTCTCCTGATAGCGTTAAGTTTTTTGTTGTGGGAATGGGCTAGCATTATTTTGATTTTTATTTCATTTTCCTTGATTTTATTGGCACTCGACCTTCGGAAGGACGGGTATGGATTTATAGTCTTTGTGCTCGCTGTGGCTGTTAGACAAATAGCTTCATTAGTAAATGTTTATTACATGATACTAATAGGTGCTGACATGGATGCTGCTGGGTTTCATAGCTTGGCATCAGATATGTCGCGGTCTATCCAACCTACTTGGTTTGCTGAATTTGGTAGCATGGACATTGGTAGCGGCTCGTATATCAAATTTTTGGCAACTTTCTATCAATTGTTTGGAGATTCAAAATTGTTAGGCCAAGCTCTTTCAATTATAGCTTATACGGTTTCGTTATTAGTGGTACTAAGATTAATAAGTGAATTAAATATCAAGCAATGGCAGACCGAGTTAATAGCACTTTATGGGTTACTGCCATCAGTAATAGTTTTTACTTCATTGACGATGAGAGAGTCTTATCAAATATTTTGCTTTATTTTGGCAATTTATGGAACTATTCGACTTAGAAAAAAAGTCTCGCCTATCCCAATAATTAATATAATTACTGGAGCAGTAGGATTAATCTTGCTGCATAATGGTTTAGTTGTTTATGCATTATTCTTAACTTGTTTTAATTTATTTTGGGGATTTGGAATTAGTGGATGGAAAAAAGGAAATCAAAATATTTTTGTGAAAATATTTGGTATTATATTAATTAGTGGAGCTTTTACTGCTTGGGGGTTTTTAGCTAGTGATTTAGGAAATGCTTCCAAGGCGCTGATGTCGGGCGAAGGAGCGAACTACGCTGGGACTTATCGTGAAAAAACCACTACGTCCTCTGATCGTGCAACATATGGAGCAACACTTGATACTTCTTCAATAAGTGCTTTTATTCCTTCTGTGCCATGGGTTTTTGCCTTATATATGTTTGCCCCATTCCCTTGGCAAATAAATAATACTGTAGATATTTATGCAGCGTTAGAAGGAGTTTTACGATTGATATTAATTTATCATGGCTTAGCAACTTGGTATCGCGCACACGGAGAAAGAAGAAGTCAATGGGGTTACTTGTTAGGTTGTTTTTTTAGTCTAGAGTTTTTATGGGCAATTGGAACTGCAAATTGGGGAACAGCAATTCGTCACCATGTAGTAGCTTATAGTATTTTAGTTATTGTTGGTGGACCTGGTTTAATAAAAAGCATTCAGAGATTTGTAAATAAACGAAGACGGCGTTATAAATTACAAAACCCTATTATTAGACGACGATTTACACAAAGACACTTACCATCATCTGTTACTCGATTATTGAAAAATTAAAGTTTTACATTATTTTTTCCTGGGGTGATTTTTTAATTGACGAATAATACTAGTTATTTTCCTTATAAACCAATAGTAAAATGAGTTGCTTATCAAATTTACATTTTAGGATTAGGTAAGCTTGATGTTTTTGATAATGATTGAGACAATCTACCAACCTTGGTCTCGCTAACCTGAAAAATTAAAAGATGATTGAAAAACCTCTGATTACTCATATTATTAGTGGATTAATGGGTGGAGGTGCTGAAATGATGTTGTATCGTCTTCTCTCAAAAGTTGATTTTGAGGCTTTTCGATATGAGGTTATTTCTTTCACTGACGAAGGTGTACTTGGTACAAAAATCAGGGAACTTGGAGCCTCAGTATACTCACTTGGAATGAGACGCGGTCGTCTTAGTTATTCAGGGATAAAGTATTTAAAGCAGTTATTAAAAAAAAACTCACCTTCACTTGTTCAAACTTGGATGTATCATGCAGACTTGATAGGGGGTATAATTGCTAAGCAGGTTACTTCTGCTCCAATTGTTTGGAACCTTCGCGCAGATATTGTGCCTTTCAGCAGCGACAAGCGAACATTTATTTTAACAAAGGCTTGTGCAATACTCTCTTCTTCTTTACCTTCGCGCATTATCAGTTGTTCTGAAGCCGCACGCAAAGCTCATATTTCATTTGGATATGATGATTCCAGAATAATTACACTTCAAAATGGTTTTGATCTTAATACTTACAAGCCTGATCAAAACGCTTACTTAGAAATTCGGGAAGAATTAAGAGTTCAGCCTAATACTTTATTGATTGGGGTAATCACGCGGTACGACAAGCGAAAGGATGTTCCAACGTTAGTAGCGGCTATCGCACGGTTGACGGCTTTATTGCCTAATGTCCGTTTTTTGTTGTGTGGAAGTGGCATGGAAAAAGGAAATCTAGAGTTGATGCGCATTCTGGATCACTATGGAGTCCGAGATTGCTGTTTTTTATTAGGGCGCAGAGAAGACATACCGAGATTAACAGCTGCGTTTGATATAGCGACGTCTTCTTCTTTGAGCGAAGGTTTTCCTAATGTTCTT
This sequence comes from Blastocatellia bacterium, assembly GCA_043736395.1. Lineage (GTDB taxonomy): Bacteria > Acidobacteriota > Blastocatellia > RBC074 > RBC074 > JAFDVL01. The sequence goes on from JAYTCQ010000245.1 coordinate 53,187, forward strand.
GGGGAGGCAATGGCTTGCGGTGTTCCTTGTGTCGCTACTAATGTAGGCGATTCGGCAATAATTATTGGAGAGGCTGGAACTGTTGTCTCGCCCGAAAATCCAGAAGCTTTAGCAAATGCCTGGAGGAAAATTCTAGAGATGAGTATTGAACAAAGACACGCTCTTGGGTTTGCCGCGAGACATCGGATTGATGAGTACTTTAATATAACGTCGGTTGTAATTCGTTACGAAAATTTGTATCGAGAATTGTTGAATGGTAAGTCTACTGAACACTATTTCCCGAATAATTCTTAATGCTGATTTTATATTTGGTTGTCTATGAAAGTTAACGATTTTGTTAGTAATGTGGACCCCAAAACTGTAGAAGGCTTTGGAGAGGAATGGAGCCGATTTGATCAAAGTCAGCTTGGCTCTCAGGACTTAAGCGTTTTTTTTGACAGATACTTTAATATTTTTCCATGGAAATCACTACCTGAAAATTCGGTTGGATTTGATCTTGGTTGCGGAAGCGGTCGCTGGGCTAAATGTGTAGCTCCGCGAGTTGGAAAATTATATTGTATCGACGCTAGTGAAAAAGCCCTTGCTGTAGCTGAGCGCAATTTAAGAGATATATCAAATTGTATTTTTCAACTCGCTACAGTTGACAAGATACCTTTACTCGATAATTCGGCGGATTTTGGATATTCGTTGGGCGTTTTGCATCATGTGCCGGATACCGCCGATGGTATTCGATCATGTGTTGCAAAGCTCAAGCCTGGAGCGCCATTTCTACTTTATCTTTATTATGCTTTTGACAACCGTCCAGTGTGGTTTAGAACTATCTGGAAGCTAAGTGATAAGATAAGAATTGGTATTGCTCAACTCCCGTCCTGGGCAAAGTTAATGGCGTGTCAGGTTATTGCTACACTTATTTATTTTCCGTTAGCCAGATTTTCATTCCTGCTTGAGTCTTTAGGTATCAAGGGTATTGAGAACCTCCCACTTTATTCATATCGACGTGCCAGTTTTTACTCGATGAAAACCGATGCCCTTGATCGATTTGGAACACGACTTGAGCAACGATTTACAATGGCAGAGATTAAGTCAATGATGAATGCAGCAGGCCTAGAGCGTATAACGTTTAGTACTGAGATTCCATATTGGTGTGCGGTTGGATACAAAAGGTTGACTTAAGTAAATGACTTAAGTCTATGGTTGAAGTTTGCAATTAGCCTCTTTCAATAATACATAAGATGGCGCAGTTTGTTACTTGCGGGAAAAATGCTATTCTCGAAAGTTGAATACTGATAAAGGTATAAAAGTGTCATTTCTTTTCGATCAGATAAGTATCCAACGCTCTAATAACTGATATGTGTGGAATTGCAGGGTTCTTTGATCCCTCACTACAATTATCCCGCTTAGAATTAACTGCATGTGCGACGCGCATGGCGGATGCGATTATCCATCGCGGCCCTGATGATTGTGGCGCCTGGGTAGATGCTGAAACTGGTCTTGCTTTAAGTCATCGTCGTTTGTCAATTGTTGATCTCTCTCCCCTTGGTCATCAGCCGATGCTCTCGGCTGATGGACGTTATGTCATCGTTTTTAATGGAGAGATTTATAACTTTCCTCATCTACGTCAGGAATTGGAAACTGCTGGTTTTCGGTTCCGAGGCCATTCAGATACGGAAGTAATGTTGGCGGCAATCAGTCAATGGGGAATCCATGCGGCTGTCCCAAAATTTGTAGGAATGTTTGCCTTTGCGGTCTGGGATCGGCAGGAGCGTGAGTTACATTTAGTCCGTGACCGGGCCGGCGAAAAACCTTTGTATTACGGCTGGTGTGGCAAGACTTTTTTGTTTGGCTCAGAACTGAAGGCAATGCGCGCGCATCCAAATTGGAAGGCCGAAATTAATCGTAATTCAGTGGCGGCGATGATGCGGCATTTTTATATTCCAGTGCCGTACTCAATTTACCAAGGCATCTACAAATTAATCCCTGGAACAATACTTACACTGTCACTGGACGACCTTCATCAAATGAAAGCTGTGCCGGCACCGCAACCTTACTGGTCAGCCAAAGACGAAATTGAAAAAGCGCATGCGCACCCATTCAAGGGGAATGATGAAAAGGGAATTCAAAAGTTGGAATGCCTGTTGAAGCAGGCGATCAGTGGTCAGATGATTGCTGATGTGCCACTTGGAGCTTTTCTATCCGGGGGGATTGATTCGTCTTTAATTGTGGCATTGATGCAATCCTTACAGTCTGATCCGGTCAAGACTTTTACGATCGGATTTCACGAAGCTGGTTACAATGAAGCTGAATTTGCTAAGGCGGTAGCGAAGCATCTGGGCACCGATCATACCGAGATTTATGTGACTCCCAATGAAGCGATGTCAGTGATTTCCAAATTGCCGCATCTCTACGATGAACCCTTTGCCGATCCTTCCCAAATCCCTACATTTTTAGTTTCACAATTAGCTCGTCAACACGTCACTGTCAGTTTGTCCGGTGATGCCGGCGATGAACTATTTGGTGGGTATAACCGATATTTTTGGACCAGTAATATTTGGAGCAAATTGGGATGGATTCCCGGTGGCATGCGTCAGGCCCTCGCTGATGGAATTAGAACAGTCTCTCCAGAATCTTGGAACCGCGCTTTTGATGGCTTTAGCTGGGTGATCCCTAACAAGCTTCGTTACAGTATTCCGGGTGATAAGTTGCATAAACTGGCGACCGTTTTGACGGTGAAGCAACCTGAAGAAGTGTACCGAAATTTAATTTCGAGTTGGAAAAATCCTGAGGCGTTGATACTCGGTTCTCATGAGGAAGAAACGATCCTGACCGATAGTCGGCGTTGGGCTAATCTGCCACAACTTGAGCAGCGAATGATGTATCTGGATTTTGTGACTTATCTACCGGATGACATTTTAGCCAAGGTAGATCGGGCTGCGATGGGAGTCAGTCTTGAAACCAGGGTTCCGTTTTTAGATCATCGTGTCATTGAATTTGCCTGGAGCCTGCCGCTTTCTATGAAGATTCGTGGAGGCGTTGGGAAATGGATTTTACGGCAATTACTTTATAAACATGTGCCACAGGAATTGATTGAGCGCCCAAAAACAGGCTTTGCTGTTCCCATTGAAACCTGGCTCCGGGGCGATTTACGCGACTGGGCGGAAGAACTAATTAACGAAAAGCGATTAGAGGAAGAAGGCTTTTTCAATGTTAAGATGGTTCGTGAAGCCTGGGCTGAACACCTGTCCGGTCACCGCAACTGGCAATATTATCTCTGGCCTATTTTAATGTTTCAAGCCTGGCTGGCTGAAGAGCGTAAATAAAAAAACAGGTTCAGCAATAAAGATGAATTTATCTCACCAGCCCTCAACTTTATTACATTCCAAACGACGTATTGTCTATCTGATACCAAATGACTGGTATTTCTGGACGCATCGTTTGCATCTGGCGCAAGCCGCGCGTGATGCTGGCTATGAAGTGATCATTGCGACTTTGCCGGGAGAATACGTTGAGCGGATTAGAGCTGAGGGTTTTATTTTTCATCCCTTAAAATTACAGCGTCTAAATGCTACGCCCTGGTCGGAAATTAAGACGATTGCTGACATTATTTCCTTACATCGGCGGGTTCGTCCAGACATCGTTCATCAGGTAACTTTACGAGTAGTTTTGTACGGTTCAATCGCGGCAAAATTTACTGGAATTCCAACGGTCAATGCCATCACAGGTCTGGGGTATTTATTTATTTCCAACAGATGGACAGAACGTTTGATGCGAGGCCTTTTAGCATTCATCCTCAGAATTTTTTTAAATGGTAAAAAGGTGAGGACGATTTTTCAAAATGAAGATGATCGGAGCGCTTTCCTGCAACGAAAAATTGTCAGGAAAGATCAGACGGTACTGATTGCAGGAGCTGGAGTAAATACACAATTATTCGTTCCAACGCCGGAACCGGAAGGCTTACTGACGATCCTGCTTACGGCGCGGATGCTAAAGGACAAAGGCATCATCGAATTAGTTGAGGCGAGCCGGATTTTAAAGCAGCGCGGAAATATTTTTCGCGTGATTTTAGCGGGAATGCTGGATCCTGGAAATCCATCGGCGATTACTGAGCAGGAAATTAATGAATGGCAACGAGAGGGTTTGATCGAATGGGTCGGCTATCAATCTGACATCGCCGAACGCCTGACGCAATGTCATATTGTTTGCTTACCGTCTTATCGGGAAGGCTTACCGCTTTCCTTAATCGAAGCGGCAGCGGCTGGACGTCCCATTGTGGCGACAGATGTGCCAGGCTGTCGCGAAATTGTACAGGATGAATGGAACGGTCTTCTGGTTCCCGCCAAGGACGTCGCGGCGTTAGCTGAAGCGTTACTAAAATTGATGCAAAATCCTCAACTTCGTAAAGAATTTGGCTCGAATGGCCGACAATTTGCATTGGAGAAATTTACGCAGGAAACTGTTATTCAACAGACAATGAAAGTTTATCATTCATTATTGCGGTTTGACTTAAGTACGACCCTGGGTACTCAGACGAAAACTGAGGACTCTTCATCCCAAACTTCTGGCTTCTAATTACCAGCTGGAGAGCCGCACTCACTTGCAAAATAAATAGCAGGTTTGAGTCAGGGCAAGACAACTTAGCGGGGGCAATTGTTTTATGCGCTCTTATGTTTTCTTATTTCTCATTTCATTGATCACCACTTTATTGCTAACTCCTCTGGCCGGACGTCTGGCTATCGCATTCGGGGCGATAGACCTGCCTGATAATAAACGTCGAATTCATACGAAACCCACGCCGCGGATGGGCGGCATTGCCATCTATACGGCTTTCCTGATGACCTTGGCTATTGTCCCGTTTTTGCGGAATGAATTGTCATCACGATTTAATGAGCATCCTCAATGGTATATTTCGATTATAGCGGCAACGACAATTATATTTTTGCTGGGAGTCTACGACGATTTAAGAGGAGCAAATGCGCCTTTGAAAATTGCAGTTCAAATTTTAGCAGCCCTTGTCCTCCAATATGCGGGTTTCGGAATTGAACTGATTTCAATTCCGTTTTTTGGAGAGAACTATGCGTTACCTTTATGGTTGAGTTTTATTCTCACTGCCGGTTGGATTGTTGGCATCACGAATGCCTTTAATCTGGTAGATGGGATTGACGGCTTAGCGACTGGAATTTCAGCGTTTGCGTTACTTTCGATTTTGATTTCTTCAGTTGCGCTGGGCAGCTTTGAAGTTGGACTCCTCGCCGTAATTTTACTTGGAGCCGTCATTGGATTCCTCTATTACAACTTTCATCCAGCTTCTATTTTTTTGGGAGATTCGGGCAGCCTGACGTTAGGCTTTCTGGTGGCTACGCTTTCGATGTTAGGCGCGCAGAAGGGAACGACTACACTGGCGATTGCGATTCCGCTGGTCTCGTTTGGGCTGCCTGTGGTCGAAATTTTTCTCTCGTTAATTCGAAGATTTGTCGGTGGTAAGCCACTGATGCAAAGTGATCGAGGCCACATTCATCATCGCTTATTGGAACATGGATTATCGGTTCGCCAAGTTGCGATTTTGTTGTATGGCGTCTGTGGAGTTTTCTGTTTATTTGGAATTCTGTTACTTAGCCCGCAACGATCATTTGCTTCATTGATTTATTGCGTTTTAGGAGTTTTAGTCGTGGTCGGCGTGCAACGACTTCGCTATCCTGAATTTGAAGAACTTGGTAATAAAATCCGGCGTGGTGTAGCGCGTCGCCGTCGCGAGATGGTTATCAATATTAACTTGCGACAGCTCAGTGCCGAATTTAAAAGAGCAAAAACTCCGGAACATTTCTTTAATGTTTTAGGTGAATTTAGTGAACACTATGCTTTTGATGGAATACAACTTGAGATCGGGCAGCAACTGGATCAGGAAACCAAATCATCAATAAAAACCAGTGCGGAGAGAAATAGCTGGTACGAAATGCCTAACAATAATGCCCAGTTAAGCCTGGCCTTGACGCCAGGCCTTAGTAACTTAAGTGATTTAGTAACATCTGACCGAGTTTGGTCATTGCGCCTTCCATTGGAAAACGGAATTGAGATCATCGGAGCTTTGACTCTTTATCGCAATATTTCTGATAAAAATGTAACGCTGGATTTGCAGACTCTCTGTGGAGATTTTCAGCGGGAATTGAGTCTGGCACTCGAAAACTTGAAGACACGTCCTGTCTCATCTGAAAATTTGCTGACCAATCACTCAGAATCATTTGTTGGATAGCTCACGTAGAACCACTCGTGCCGGTCCTCCGTCTCCATCCTTAATTTTCATTGGTAAGCAGATCAGTTCGTAGTCGCCTGCTTCAACCTCGCTCAAATCCAGTCCTTCGACAATCACTACATTGTTACGCAATAAAGCCCAGTGCGTAGTCGGTTCGACGAAATTAAATTTTTCTATCGAGAGATAATCAATTCCTACCAGTTTAATTCCCATTTCAACTCATTAGTGTCCGGTTATAAGTCCAATAAGTTCAACTGCTTAGAAAGTGAAGGTATCGGAATCTGTAACGGACACTCCTGAAGTAGTTGATTTAAT
>JAYTCQ010000246.1:0-50161 GCA_043736395.1 Blastocatellia bacterium
CCACAGCGATGTGAAGAATACCAAAGCTACGCCCAGCCGCAGCACTCCAGACGCTCCGCGTTACTTTAGAATTTTTTCTTAATCGAAAATTTCCTGAACTCTGCCAACCTGTCCATCTTCCAGGCGAACTTTAATTCCGTGCGGATGCGTCGGCGAATTCGTCAAAATATCTCTGACAATTCCGCGCGTTCTTCGTCCTGTTCGCTGATCTTGTTTGAGTACAATTTCAACGGTTATGCCTGCTTTTATATCTTTTCGATTTTGACCGTTCATAAGTATTTATCAGTTCGGAGTGATGAGATAATTTTTTCCTGCTGTGGATTTAAAGCTTACAGTTCCATCCTGTGCTGTAGTTTTCAAAAGCTTACCAAATGATTTTACCGAAACAGAATTTTTATAGCGCACGACACAAGGCAATCCGGCTTTGGATTTAATGACCGCATTCACTAAATTTCCGTCCTTCCATTTCAGATCAACTTCAAATCCGCCACGCCCGCGAAGCCCTTTGATTTCGCCACTTCCCCACGCTTTCGGCAAGGCTGGCAACAAATGAATTTCACCCGCGTGGCTCTGCATCAACATCTCCGCCATCCCCGCCGTACCACCAAAATTCCCATCAATCTGAAACGGCGGATGATTATCGAATAAATTCGGATGCGTAGATTTCGCCAGCAACGCGACTACATTTTCGTGCGCTGTATCGCCTTCTTCCAGCCGCGCCCAAAAATTAATAATCCACGCCCGGCTCCATCCCGTATGCCCGCTGCCTGCTTTTAATCTGCGCTCCAGCGTAGTCCGCGCCGCCTTCGCGAGTTCCGGCGTACCGCGCAACGTGATCTGATTTCCCGGATGCAACGCGAACAATTGTGAGATGTGGCGATGCCCCGGATCAGGTTCTTCGTAATCTTCCATCCATTCCTGTAACTGTCCGTACTTGCCAATTTGAAGCTTCGGCAAACGATCGCGTGTAGCGATTATTTTTTGGCGAAACTCTTCATCTTTTCCCAGAATTTGACTGGATTCAATCACCCGCGAAAACAACGCGTACGCAATTTCCGAGTCCATCGTCGGAGCCATCACAAGTTTGCCAACTTCGCCAGCACTCGTGCGGTATCTATTTTCCGGTGAGATCGAAGGCCCCGTAATCAAATGCCCTTTGCCGTCATCCTGCAAATAATCCAGAAAGAATTCCGCCGCTTCTTTCATAACCGGATAAGCGCGAAATTCGAGAAAAACTTTGTTGCGCGTGTAATCATAATGATCCCATAAATGCAGGCTCAACCACGCCGCACCCATCGGCCAAATGCCGGAGCCGACACCATCAATCGGAACCGCATGACCCCACGCATCTGTGTTGTGATGGAGCACAAACCCACGCGCACCATAGAGATTTTTCGCTACGTTACGTCCATCAGCGCGAGCATTTTCGATGAGGTCAAAAAGCGGTTCGTGCATCTCCGAAAGGTTCGTGACTTCTGCCGGCCAGTAATTCATTTCGGTGTTGATGTTGATCGTAAATTTGCTATCCCACGACGGAGCCAGTTTGTCATTCCAGATGCCTTGCAGGTTCGCCGCCATTGATCCCGGACGGCTGCACGCCATCAACAAATATCTTCCGAACTGAAAATATAAAGCCTCCAGCGCAAGATCATTTTCGCCTGCCTTCACGCGAGCTAATCGTTCATCGGTTGGCAAATCTGGAGATGCTGTCTCCAGATTGAAAGCCACGCGGCGCATCAATTTTTGATGATCGCTGACGTGAGCTACGCGTAATTGTTTGAATGTTTTTTTCGCGGCTTGCAAATACTCTTCGCATTTCGCCGCTGGATTTTTTTCTTTGAAATTTGTCGCTGCCGCAAAAACTAGAGTCACGGCATTTGCGTTCTCAACAATCAATTCATTGCCGTCTACGCGGAGCTTTCCGCCTTCGGGCATAGCCTGCAAGATGCCTTGAAATTTGACGCCGACTTTGCGTTCATCAGGATGATTTTTGTCCCGGGCAATCGCTTCGCCGCCCATCACGATGCGGTTGCGACTGACCAAAGCCATCGTCACATCCTGTTCACGCGTCATCGAAGCAGCAAAAGAAATTCCGCCGGGCTTGTCGCTGGTCAAGCGAATAATAATCACTTGATCGGGAGCCGAAGAAAAAATTTCGCGGATAAAATGAGCATCGCCAATCTTGTAGCTCACCCGCGCAACACCTGAATCCAAATCAAGTTCGCGCCTGTAATCGCTCGGATTTTCCTGATTCAAAAAGCGTAATTTTAAATCTCCAAACGGCTGATACGGAGGCAACCTGCGCGGCGTAGAAATAATATTTTTATCCGCCAGAATTTCCGCTTCTTTCACCTTTCCCGCCATCAATAACCTGCGCACTTCCGCGATGGAGGCTGCGCCATTCGGATTATTCCGGTCGCGCCTTTCCCCCGCCCAAATCGTATCTTCGTTGATCTGCAAACGCTCTTCCTGCACGCCGCCAAACACCATCGCGCCGAGGCGTCCATTGCCAATGGGCAAAGCCTCTTCCCACTTGACAGCAGGCTGGCGGTACCAGAGTTTTTGAGAATTCACAGGAGCCTGCGCCGCGCCATAACTCACGCCAACGACACACAAAAGAAGAGCCGCAAACCATCGTTTCATTGAATTGAATTTCCTTTCAGAATTGACGCCGAGAATCTATCACGAAGCAAAGAGGCGCGTGTAGGGCAAACATTCTTTATTGCTCAAATCCTGCATTTATGAGAGCATTTAATTAGATGCTTTAAGAGTGAGGTTTATTTATGCTCGACATCAAAGAAGACATTCAATCGCTAACAGATTTCAAACGGAATACAGCGGAGTTTATGCAACAGTTACAGCAAACCAAGCGACCGCTAATCCTAACGGTAAACGGCAAAGCCGAACTCGTAGTGCAGGATGCGGAAAGTTATCAGGCTACGATGGAAGCGGCAGAGGACGCCAAAACCTTGAAAGCTTTGTTAGCCGCAAAAGCTGGCAAAGGTCGCCCCGCGACAGAGTTTTTTGCGGAGCTACGAAAAAAATATAACCTTCCCGAAAAGAGACCGCGCAAGTGAGTTATCAAATTGCCCTTGAAGAAGAAGCTGAGCAGGATATTGATGCTGCTACGGCGTGGATGGCGCAACACTCGCCGGACAAGGCCACACTGTGGTACTTCGACGTTCAGGAAGCAATTGCAAGCCTTCAAAATTTGCCGTTTCGTTGTCCACTTGCACCTGAAAGCAAAACGTTCGGAGCCGAGATTCGCCATCTCATTTTTGGCAAATATCGAATCCTCTTCATTGTGATTGATGAAAGTGTTTATGTGCTGCGCGTTCGGCATGGGGCGCAGGACACTTTAAAATTTGAGGAATAAGGACAGCTCTCTTTGATAAGAAATGCTTAGTCGGGTAATTTCTTTTTCGTAAAATACACCAGCTTGCCGCGCAACATTCTCGGTCATCGTGCTTGGTTGCGAAATCTTAAAATGGCTGTGGTTGATTACGATAATTTGCTTTATCTCAGTCTTTGTAGCTCATAACGCCTGATCAAGAGGAAACCACATGTCAGTACTCACCATTCCCCCAAAACTAGTCAGAAATATCGTCAAAGGAAAATGTGTAGTTTTTGTCGGTGCCGGATTATCGGTGGGGGCTGGCCTGCCCGATTGGGGTGGATTACTAAAGCTAATGATCGAGTGGGTAGTTGAAAATGGAATTGTTATCCCTCAACAGTCAGAATTAATAAAGCATCTTCGTAACAAGGAATTTCTACTTGTCGCAGACAATCTTGAAAATATCCTTCGGGGCAAAGATTTGCGGGACTGCTTAAAAAGTATCTTTGACAGTTCTCATAAACCGTTGATACCCAAAGAAGCGCATTTGCTTTTAACCAGGCTCCCTTTTTACGCAGCATTAACGACGAATTATGACCGTTTACTTGAATCCGCATACGCTCAAGAACGTCGTGTTACACCTAAACAAATACTGTTCAATAACAGGCGTGAGCTAGGAAGCCTCCTCAATGAAGATGACTTTTATATTCTAAAAACTCACGGAACTATTGATGACGTTGAAACAATAATACTCGGTAAGAAGAGTTATTCCCGCTTAATACATGGGGAAGAAGGCACTGCGTACAAGAAGCACCTAGAAGTGCTTCTCTCAACAAAAACTTTTTTCTTTGTCGGTTTCAGCCTGACTGATCCAGACCTGAAATTGCTAATGGAAAAATTGTCAGAAGTTTTCAAAGGGCACTCAAACACTCATTACGCCCTTATGGATAATACGGCAGATAAGAATACCGGTGAGGCGAAAATGACAGACCTTCAGATACAGAACTGGGACGAGCATTACAACATCAAGATATTGCCTTATGAAACTCTGAATGGTGATCATAAAGAAGTCGAAGGGTTTCTAGAAAATCTTATTGCGAGAGTTAATGAGGCACAGAATAATAGTTCTCCATCGTCGAAGACACATTCACCAAAAACCATAACTTCGCTACCATCTCAATCGCCAAATCCCCCTAATGGTCTAGATAAAAATTCTCAAAAATCTCTTTGGCAAAATCAGTTAGAGGAACTTGGCACTAGAGTGAATCAAGTCTTAAGCTCTGACGATGATCTCTTTGGAGACTTGGATAAGAAATTAGCCCATCAGGAATTAGCAAGATTACAGCTCTTAACAACAACCTGGCTATCATCTAAAGTTTCTGACAGCTTTCTTGGGATGCACGAGATGAACTACCTTTACTTAGAGCGGCAAAAATTAGCACTAACGAGAGCCGAAAAAATGTTTATGGCGCGTATGTTGCTTGAGACTGATTCTGATTACGTTTCAGGATGGTTTTGGCTTTTAGATGTTTCACATGACCTTGTTGCCTTTCTAGCTCTCACTGACCCCTTAGAAAAAATTCGAAGCAAGGCTTTTTATCTTTTAAGCGAGGCAAATATTCCAGTCAGTGACTTCATAGTAGAATCGGGAAATCGGCTAAGAACGATATCGTATGATTTATCGCCTGAGGTGCGAAAAGCCTGGCTAAAATATCTTGGCATCGTTGGCACAGCAGAAGAATTACAGGCAATTGAACAAGCAGAGATTGACGATGACCAAGAAGTTCGTAGTGAAGCACTCATTAGCAAATATTTAATCCAGCTTCGCATCAACCCAAGTCGAACATTTGAGCACATTCTTGCTGACAAAAGAGTTGATATCAAAAACCTGTTTGCTGAAATAAATAAGCAGATCGCCAGCATAGCTTCGGTTTCACTCTTGAAGGCAATCAAGCACCAAGACGACCAAGTCAGGCTATTCGTAGTAGAAGAACTTATTAGACGCAACGAACTTGTCTACGAAAAGTTAGTATCACTCAAAGAAGACTCTTCAAATAACATCAGAGAGCTATGCTACAGGCAGCTAATTAATCGTGGTGATAATTTAGCACCAGAGGATATATACCTAAATGTTCATGATGAAAGCTATGCGAGAAAATACAGCCGCAATTTTGTTTTGTTCAATCCTTCACCTGTTGACCCAAATTCCATAATTTGTGATTTATACAGAAGCTACGAAAGCGAGAAATTAGTAAAACTCACAGAATGGAGTTTTCTACTCGGTCATATTGCATACAAAGCTCTAGTCCTGCAATTCTTCACTGAAAATGCTGCGCAACTTCGCTTTGATCTTGAAACTGAGTTTAGCAATGAAGTTGAAAGCTTTACTGAAATTTCAAAAGCAAAATGGTTAGAAATTGAAAAAAATACTTCTCCTTTTCTACGCCGCTCGCCATTTTCCCTATTTGGGGCACCATCAAAATCTGATAGTTCTCCTGAAGCACGTGCCAAAAGTGATGTAGAGGAGAGAAAGAATGAATATCTTGCAGCTGCTTTGTCTGCATTAGTAGTAAACGGAGAACCAACAGACTGTCAATTTGGTAGAAAATATCTTGCACACGACAACTATGATGTTCAACTTGAAGCTGTAAAAATAGTTAGACGTTTTGGTGATAAGTCCGACGTAGCAGCTCTCATGGAGATTGCCAAAACTACAGAAGGTATCCTTCAAGAAACTTCTGCTCAGGCTGTGATCAAATTGGCTGGCGATACAACTAAAAGTGCGACAGGTTTACTCCGAACAGCAGATGAAATTTTAATAAGCATTTTAATAACGCACTTTCTAAGCTCTGATGGTTCCTTTGATGTAGAAGAATTTTTGGAACCATTTCTTGATGATTCACGCACTGAAGTGAGAATCGGCGTGCTAATCTATTTTCTTGAAAAATATTCAGAGAAGGAACTCGAATCCTTGCTGATCAGATACACAAGTAAAGAGACATATTTTTATGATGTGGTTTGTTGGCTAGACAGAATCCTTTATGCGCCTGATTGTCTTAAAGCTATGTACCGCCAAAAACTCAGCAGAAAAATCTTGAAGATATAGTTTATGGTTTAGCGCTCTCAAGCAGGTTTTTGTCTATATAATCTTTAATACCTGCAAGTATACCGATTCTTTTTCGCATACTTCCGAAGGAATCGGCTATTTGGTTTTACTGACGTATTTCATTCGGATACAAATCAGGAAACCAATAATTCGCCGCGTGTGCGGGAAAGCCGAGGCGGATCGCGCCTTTTTCTGATTTCGAATTTACTAATCCTTCCGTCAACAAATTCTTCAAAATATTACGTCCGGTGCGGTCGCTCATTTCGATGATTTGGAAGGCGGCTCCGCGTGTCAGTTCGCCTTCGATGGCTAGTTGTTGCAAGAGCTTCGCAGCGCGTGGATGCAGGCTGTTCGCGGGTTTTCCGGCGACATTCACGATCAATCCGGCGTTGCGGAGTTCCACATATTTTCCCAGCCGATGCAGAAAATCCTGCAAGCTTAAAAGACCGTTCATGTAATTCGCCTGATCCAGGCAAACCGTCAAAAAGAAGTGGCAAAATTCCGTCAAGGCGCGGTCTGATAAATTTCCGCGTCCGTCCAAATCATTCGTTCGCTGAGCATCCGCTGACGCTAAATATTTTCTGTATTCATCCCGCTTATGCGCCAGCCCGCGACTTATATTCCACAACCCGTATCCGGCTAAATTAATGCGATGAAAATAGGCGTCGGTGAACAGCCGGGCTATACGTCCGTTGCCGTCTAAAAACGGATGAATCCACATCAGGCGATGATGCGCAGCGGCTAACGCAATGATGGGACGCAGTCCGTACATTTTGGTCGGATCATATATTTTTTCAAATCGTTGCAGAAAATTCGGTAAGGCTTCAGGCGCGGGAGCTACGTGCTGACCGACCTGCACAAAACGCTTACGAATTGCGCCAGCGTCAACCCATTCTTTTTTACGCGCTTCGCCTTTGACCCAGCGCAATCCCGCTGGCAGCGATTCATAAAATTCGTGATGCATCCAACATAAAAATTCTTGTGAGGCGACATTGATTGCAGGTTGGCTGCTGAGGCGCGTGGCAACTTTGTGTTGCACCTCGATGTGAATGCTACTTTCGATTTGCAGGTCACGCTTTTTTTGATCCGCAGAATAGTCCTGCCGCATGGCGCGTTCGATGTCTATCGGGTGCGTGCTGTGTCCTTCGATTAGGTTGCTGTAATAACTATTTACGATCCGCAAGGAATCCTGAATCGAGGTCAGAACGATAGGCGAAAGACGACCTTCGAGTTTGGCGGAAACGGCTACGAGTTCACGCGCGAGGTCTTCCAGTTCGCTCGTACGAGCGGGAAACAGCGGCTCCATTTGGCTGATATTGGTGTACATTTTTGCCGATCTTTTTGCCGATCCAAAATCTTCATTCTAGTCAATAAAGAAAATAGTTTAGCAGATTGGCTGAGGCAATAAAAGGAGTAAAAATTGCCGATCTTATGTCCAATGGAATCAAGTTAAGGAAAACTTTTTCTAGTAGCCCAGCCGTTCACGGCTGGGAAGCGTGACAATCAATCGTGCAGCCCGATTCATCGGGCTTTTGCTGCGGCTTTAGCCCTTGTTTCTGGGCGCTGAAGCGCCGCTGGAAAATTTATCCGTTCTCCCCCAGCCGTGAACGGCTGGGCTAATAGAAAAAAGCATTATTTACACATTGCTTAACTTAATGTCATTGATCTTATGGCCGGGCTAAAATCACATACTGCCTTTACATAATGCCGAAGGTTGCAAAGGCTTCGCAGGCACTCATGCCCTCTTGAATTGCTTTTTGGACAAGTTTTTCGCCGCGTGCTTTTTCGACGGCTTTGGTGAAGGCTTCTTCTTCGGCTTCTTGTGGGATCACGATTACGCCGTCAATGTCTCCGAAAATAATATCGCCGGGGTTGATGCGGACGCCTTCGATTTCGAGCGGGACGCGGAAGTCGAGGACTTTGCCGCGCGGGCCTTGATCCTGGGCGTAGCGTCCGCTTGAGAAAACGGGAAATCCGAGTTGTAAAATTCCGAAGGTGTCGCGGGAGTAACCGTCTACCACTGCGCCCGCCGCGCCAAGCTTCATCGCACGCGTGCTCATCAATTCGCCCCACAACGCGTAACGCGGCGAGCCTCCGGTACAGACATAAATTTCGTTTGGTTTTAAATCGTCCAGAGCTTCGAGCATTAAGCCGAACGGTTTTGCCATGATTGGATTGTTAGAACTCGTGACAGCTTCGGTGAAGACATCGGCTTCGAGGACGGGCATGGCGCGTCCGATGGTGACCATATCGTCGCACAGCGGTTGCAGGCGCGGCGGGAGGAACTGATGGAGCAAACCCATTTTGTCCATGACGTCACCGACTACGGCGGTGAATAATTCCTGTTTGGCGAGCGTGAAAAGTTCTTCGTCTGATTTCCAAAGTTTCATGTGTTACCTGCTTGTTTTCGATGATGCGGAGAGCGTGAAATTTATTTATGCCACGATCTTTGACAGGCTTCAAGAACCACAAGATATGGACAACTTTATCTTGACGCTACACCATATCAGGTGTAGTATTACCCGCGTGTGTGAAAGGTATTTAAAGTTTTCTTGTGAGGTGGCTGAGACTTAAAAAAGTCCGGCTCCAAAGTGAAATGTGAAAGCTGTGACTGATTAAGTCATTTTTTCAGCTAACCGCCAAGCCCTGATGAGTTGTGTGAGACTCATCAGGGCTTTCGCTTTTTTACTTGATCAATTTTTGGATCGCTTTGAATTCCGCGACATCAGCCGACTTCATCATTTCAAACAAACTCATTTCAATTGAAGAAATTATTGCGCCCGCTTTTTGCATTTTATTCAATGCGACTTCGCGGTTATGCGGGAAGCGTGCGCCGATGGCTTCGCTGATCAGATGCACCTGATAGCCAAGCTGCAATAAATCGTGCACGGTTTGACTGACGCAGATGTGAGCTTCGATGCCGACGACGATAACCTGTTCGATGTGTTTTTCGCGAAGCTGCATGTCGAATTCGGGGACGCCGCAACTGGAAAACGTAATTTTCTCAATTGGGTTGATGGATTCAATATGCGGTGCAATTTCAGAACAGGTGTGACCTAAGCCTTGCGGGTATTGTTCGGTCACGAGAATCGGAATTTTCAGGATCGTGCATCCTTGCACCATGACAGAAATCTTTTGCGCTACTTCGTCGAAATCCGGCATCACGGGACGAAATTTTTCCTGCATGTCAATCACGGCTAACGCGGCGCGGCTACGGTCGAGTAAAGATGGATGTCGCATAAAAAAATTTTACCGCAAAGGGTCAAAGGGACAAGGGGTCAAAGAGTTTTTTTCGGTTCATCAGAGTTTTCCTTGACCCTTTGTCCCCTTGTCCCTTTGCGTTGAAATATCCTGCATAATTCAAAAGCCGCTCAAGAGAAATCTCTGAAGCGGCTTTTTTCAAGATGGTGGGCATAGCAGGATTCGAACCTGCGACTTCTACCGTGTGAAGGTAGCACTCTACCGCTGAGTTATATGCCCGGATTGTCAAAGCTCTCTGAAACACGGGATACTAACAAACGTACAAGGCGTGCGTCAAACCTGCTGAACACAGGAATTTGAAAAATGCTAATCAAGTTACTTCCATAAAACAAAGGCATCATGGTAAACTCTGCCGCTTTAATCGGCAGTAATTTTTTATTTATCAAAGAGTCTGAAAAGTAGCCATCAATTAAGGAGCAAGCGAGCGATATGAGCAATAACGGTACGAACGGCAGCACCGCCGGAAACATTGGAAAGGTTGTCCAGATTATCGGCCCGGTCATTGACATCGAATTTTCCGGGTCAAACCTTCCCCCTATTCATCAGGCGTTGCGTGTGACCAGCGAAGGCTTTGAGGTCAACAAACCAATTGATGTTATCTGCGAAGTGCAACTGCATCTTGGCGAAGGTCGTGTGCGCACAGTTTCGATGCTTCCGACTGACGGGATGGTGCGCGGGATGAAAGCGGTTGATACCGGCAGCGGAATCACCGTTCCTGTGGGCAACGGAACGCTGGGACGCATCATGAACGTCATTGGCGAACCAATTGATGAACGTGGCCCGGTACCCCACACTGAGCGCTATCCGATTCACCGCACTGCGCCAACTTTTGATGAGCAATCCACTGAACTCGAAATGCTCGCAACCGGAATCAAAGTTATTGATCTGGTGCAGCCATTTTTGAAGGGTGGAAAAATCGGATTATTCGGTGGAGCCGGCGTCGGCAAAACCGTGACGATCATGGAACTCATCAACAACATCGCCAAAGCGCACGGCGGATTTTCCGTGTTCGCGGGCGTCGGTGAACGTACGCGTGAAGGTAACGATCTCTGGTTGGAAATGCGCGAAGGCGAAGTCATTAACGATGCAGATTTATCAAAATCGAAAGTGGCCTTGGTCTACGGTCAGATGACGGAACCTCCAGGAGCGCGTCTGCGCGTGGCGTTGTCCGGCTTGACCGTCGCTGAATATTTCCGCGATCAGGGTCAGGACGTATTGCTGTTCGTAGATAACATTTTCCGCTTCACGCAAGCGGGTTCTGAAGTGTCCGCGTTGCTTGGTCGTATGCCAAGCGCGGTGGGTTATCAACCGAACCTCGCTTCTGAAATGGGCGAATTGCAGGAACGCATCACTTCGACGAAAACCGGTTCTGTTACTTCGGTGCAGGCGGTTTACGTTCCGGCGGACGATTTAACCGATCCGGCTCCGGCGGCGGCATTTGCGCATTTGGATGCGACGACAGTGCTTTCACGTCAAATTGCGGAGCTTGGAATTTATCCGGCGGTTGATCCGTTGGCTTCGAGTTCGCGTATTCTTGATCCGCGCATCGTTGGCGAAGAGCATTACAAATGTGCTCAGGACGTGAAGCGTGTGCTGCAACGATACAAAGATTTGCAGGATATTATTGCAATTCTGGGTATTGATGAATTGTCCGAAGATGACAAGCTGACCGTGACCCGTGCTCGTAAGGTGCAGAAATTCCTTTCGCAGCCATTCTTCGTGGCAGCGCAATTTACTGGTCTCGAAGGCCGACTCGTACCCATCGCCGAAACAATTCGCGGCTTCCGTGAAATTGTAGACGGCAAGCACGATGATATTCCCGAACAGGCTTTTTACCTGAAGGGCAATATTGACGAAGTACTTGAAGCGGCGCAGAAAATGTAGGAATTTAGTGATGAGGAAAAAGTGATGAGTGACGAGTTAAAAGACACTCGGTTCTCGTTACTCATTACTCATTACTTTCTCCTCATCACTTATCACTTTTTATGGCTAACAAAATTAACCTTGAAGTAATTACGCCTGAAAAACTCGTCCTGCGGGAATCCGTAGACGAACTGGTTTTGCCAGGGCTGACCGGAGAAATCGGCGTTCTCCCGGATCACGAACCTTTGATTTCGCAATTGAAAACGGGAGTGCTCAGTTATCGGATTGGCGCTTCGTCACAAAAACTTCATGTCAGCGGAGGCTTTGTTGAAGTTTTAGGTGATAAGGTTTCAGTGCTCGCGGATATTGCCGAGAAGCCTGAAGACATTGATGTCGAAGGCGCCAAAGCTGCGCTGCAAAGCGCTGAAAAAAGCCTGCTTGGCAGTGAAGGGATTGACGCGGCTCGTGCTGAGTTAGAGATAGACCGTGCCAAAACCAGAATTCAGATTGCGGGATAACTTTCCATTCGAAAATTAAATTGTTCTCCTAAGCGCAAGCCAACAACTTGCGCTTTTCTTTTGCCTTCAGCCTTCCTACGACATTTTGCAACTATCCGACGGGTAGAGCGTTTTTGAATTGGGTCAATTCAAATTTTTAATACTTTCAAAGGAACGAAACACATGAAACGCAGTTTTTTACTGACCAGCTTCATTCTGGCTGGTTTGCTGGCAACCATCGTTTTTGCACAGAGTCGTCTTAAGGAAACGAAAAAAGATGAGCCGAAAACGCAGTGGGAATATTTGGTCGTAGTCGGCGGGACACGAATGAATCTATCCTCTTCAGGGGCTTCTCCATCGCTGAGCAAACTCGGGCTTGATAGCAGTTTCCGCGAACATTACGTGCTGGAAAAAAATCTCGATAAATTGGGATCGGCTGGCTGGGAACTGGTGAATGTCACCCTTGTACCAACCACCAATGAACCGGTATTCCATCTCAAACGCGCGAAAGAAAGCGATCAATAAGTAAGACCGTTTGACTGTGCGTGCTAATGAGGAATAAGCTTCACGACTAATTTTGTGAAAGCTCAATTCTAATCATGAATACGGTCAAAGTATCACTCATCGAAAATGATGCTGGCAGGGCTGAGTCCCTGCTCCAGGCATTACGTAATGGCGCGAAATCAGGTTTTGAAATAACAAAACCTGATGATTTCGCTACTGCGGATTTAGTGGTGATGAGCAGAGAAGAAGCTGACCGTTTGTTGTTACTTGAAACGCAGGTCGAAGCCGAGGCAGAGTTCCTGACGCAGGAGCGTACCATCGAGCTGGCACAGGCAATTGAAAGCTTGCGCGATCAGGTGCGGGAAACGCAGTTGGTGGAGCAGGAAATCCGCCAAAAAAACCGGGAGCTGGCAATGCTCAATGCGATCCCGGCAGTAGTTAGTACTTCGATTGATTTGTCTGAAGTTCTCTTAGTCCTCAAACAACAATTATCTCAGCAATTAGGCATCCCGGGTGGAATCGTATATTTATTCGAGACCCAGCAAAATAGCTTTCTGTTAAGTGAAAGCTGGGGCATTTCGGATGATGTGGTGCCACGTGTCCAGAAATTTGCCGGACACCTGTTTCCAGCCAATGAAGTACTCAAAACACGACGACCTTTTCTATTTCCCAATGTTCTTAAAATGCCTCTCTATCGTGAGATGAAATTGCACGAAGCCCATCCGCAATGGAAAAGTTGTTTGTTGGTTCCGCTCTTGGCAGACGGTGCGATGCAAGGTGTAGTGGCGCTGTTCAGTACAATCGTTTTCGATGAAGCGCAGATGGCTTTTTTTGCTTCCTTTGGGCGACAGGTTGGTGCAGCCTTTCATCACTCACGATTATTTGAACAGGTCTACGCCGCCAGAGAAAGAACTCGTGTCCTGTCGCAAAGACTGGTTGAAATTCAGGAAGAGGAACGACGAAATATCGCCCGCGAACTGCATGATGAGATCGGACAATACCTGACGGGGCTGAAATTAATTTTGGAAATGAGCCTGCGCTTACCGCCCGAAGAAGCGAAAGCTAATGTGCAGGATGCCCAGAATCTGGTACTGGAATTAATGTCGAAAGTTCGACAAATTTCACTTGATCTACGTCCGGGCATGCTGGATGATTTAGGTTTGTTACCAGCGCTTTTATGGTACTTTAAGCGTTACACCATGCAAACCAAAATCAAGGTGAATTTCACTCACTATGACCTTGAAGGACACCGCTTCCCTTCACCGCTTGAGACGGCGGCTTATCGCATTGTTCAGGAGGCTTTGACGAATGTGGCGCGGCACGCCGGAGTCA
Organism: Blastocatellia bacterium; assembly: GCA_043736395.1. Lineage (GTDB taxonomy): Bacteria > Acidobacteriota > Blastocatellia > RBC074 > RBC074 > JAFDVL01. The sequence continues at coordinate 13,898 of JAYTCQ010000246.1, forward strand.
AAGAAGTTTCAGTTACGGGATGGTCAGACCCGGATATTTTGTCAGTTGAAATTCAGGATCATGGCAAAGGCTTTGATCCGCAAGCGGCGCTGGAGGCGAATAATTCCAATGGTGTCGCGGGAATGGGCGAACGGGCACGTTTGCTCGGTGGAGGCTTAACGATAGAATCAGATTTAGAAACCGGGACCCGAATTACTGCTATTTTGCCTCTAAATCAGGAAGCAACTTAACATTCAAATATTATGACAACGATTATTCTCGCAGACGATCATCCGATAGTTCGACGTGGCTTGCGATCAGTCCTTGAGGCCGAAAAAGGCTTCAGCCTTTTGGGCGAAGCCGGCGATGGATTAGAGGCTGTTCGAATGGTTGAGAACCTTCAACCCGATATTCTAATTACGGACATGATGATGCCCGGTTTGACCGGGCTGGAAGTAACGAGACAAGTTAAACATCGCGTCCCGAAAACAAAAATTATTATTCTTTCCATGCACGCCTCTGAATCTTATGTTTTAGAAGCCCTGCGAAATGGGGCCAATGGTTATGTTTTGAAAGACACGGTGTCAGAAGAATTAGTCGAGGCTATTCGGGATGTCATTGCAGGTCGTCGGTATCTTAGCTCGCAGCTTTCAGAACGGGCGATTGAAACTTATATCCTCAAAGCTGAATCTACCCTTGAAGATAGTTACGATTCATTGACCACGCGGGAACGCGAAGTGCTCAAGCTGGCAGCCGAAGGCAGCACCAATAATGAAATCGCGGAACGATTATTTATTAGTCCTCGTACCGCTGAAACGCATCGCGCTAATCTTATGAAAAAGCTCGCTCTCAGTAATCACACGGAGTTGATTCGATACGCGATTCGTCGTGGCGTTTTGTCCATTGACGAGTAAAAAGCCAATAAATACCGCCTCTAGCGCTGCAATCCATTAATTTTCCTATATTTCCTCTGCCGCAAATCCCGTAGTTCCCTACGGGAAACTACTTGTAAAATTCCGTATTTCTACTAATTGGCGAAAGCCGTTGATATGCGTAAAGTACGTTCTGTTATCACGCACATCTCACTGGGTGTCAGTAGCTGCTCTAGGGAGGACAAGTTTGACTGCAACTGGAGTGGCTACATTTTTTGAGAATTCGCGTAAACAAAACAGGCGTTGAAGAGGGAGGAAGTGACCGTGAGTACAGAATTTACTTCTAAGAAAAGAGTCACAGATTTGGATAGTTCAGTGAATGGGTGTGAGCCGAGTAAGGCAGAGGAGATGGTCTCGAGGTTAAAGGAACAGGTTCAGGTGTTACAGGAAGAGATTATCAAAACAAGGTACGCACTGGGCCAAAGAGATGAGTTATTGCGCGATTGCGCGCCGCAAAAGATTGATTTGCGGAATCATTTTTGATTCCGATGAATGGTGCTGGTGATTGGGGTCAGGCAATTTTATCACTCCCCCTAAATTGCCTGACAGGTGCTGGTGTTCGAGGTGTTGGTGTTCGAGGTTTGGTGCAAGGTGCAGGTGTTCAAGGTCTGGTGCCGGTGTGAGGTTTGAGAAATACCACCGTAGACGTTGAGGACGTAGGGAAAAGACGTCGACGTTGCAAAATTTAGTGGTGCTGGAAATGGGGGTGCTTGGATCGGAACAGGTTGGGTGCGGTGAATAGGAGCTGCGTCCTCAACGCCTGCGGTGGTATTACTTTCTCCCTCAAAAAACTCCCCCTACTCCCCCATTTCTACAATTTGGACTAACTCCCCCACTCCCCCAATTAAGAACTCGGCGTTAACTGCGGCGAGTTCTTGCTCTCCCCTGAATCCCCCTATAAACCCACAAGTAGACATTCCAGCGCCTTGTCCAGCGAGAATGTCTACTTTGGTATCGCCAATCATCAAACATTTCTCTGGAGCAATCCCACATAATTTTGCAGCTTCAAGCAACGGCAACGGAGAAGGTTTTCTTTCCGAAGTGCTATCTCCACCAATCACGGCTTGAAAAAAGTGACTGAGCTGTAACCCTTCTAAAATCTTAATTGTAAAATCATACGGCTTATTCGTAACCACCGCCATCGGCAATGATTGCAGGGCTTCAAGCGTTTCGCGAACACCCGGATACAACGCAGTCTGATCCAACAGGTGTTCGCTGTAATGTCGCCTGAAAGAAAGCAACGCAGCTTGAATTAAATCTTCTTCTGATTCCTGCGCACGGCTGGCCCGCAAAGACCGTTCGACCAATAAGCGGATTCCCTCGCCTACAAACGTAATAATTTGCAGATCAGGAAGCGTTGCACAATCAAGCTCTGTCAACATCAAATTGATTGAAAGAATTAAATCAGCTCGTGAATCAATTAACGTTCCATCAAGGTCGAAAAGTAAGCATTGAAATTTCATAGGTAATCTTTTTTATTTTTACTTGCGCTTCACCGAGATCCCGTGTCCACGCGGATATAATCCCGGCAAACTCACAGGTAATTTCCCGGCAATTTCAATTTCTCCGAGAATAGCTTTTGCAGCGGCGCGTTGGCTGAAAGGAAAAGGGCTGTATGCCGCAAGATAATTTTTGGCAGTTGGCAGTGCAGTCAATAAATATGGATTCCCAAATGAAATCACAATTAATGGTAAATCACGTTTGAGAAGTTCTTCGGACAGACGTGTTCCCATCGGAGGCAGGCTGACGCTGCCTTTACCGCTTCTGGCGCGGACGAGACTGGCAAAAATTACGGCGTCGAATTTTTCTTTTTCCAGACGCGTGAATAATTTTTGCAAGTCGGCTTCGGTCGTACGAAAATCTAACGTCACGTTCTCCAAATTAACTTTGCGGTTGCGAAGCTCCGTTGTAAAAACTTGCGAATTGAACACGCCGTCATCATCTGCAAACGTAATGTTCAAGACCCGTGCATTGCTTTTGAGCGGTAACAATTTTTTCTCATCGCGCACTAATGTCATCGAATGATCGGCGATGTCCTGCGCTACGATGTGGCAGCCTGGGCTGGACACGATGCGGTCAACTTCATCCAGATCAACTGTACTTTTTTCGTGCAAACTGAGCGCAGCTTTCGCCCTCAGAATGCGTTCCACTGAAAAATTAATTCGTTCTTCGGAGATTTCTTTTTTCGTGACAGCAGCCTTGATGCCTTTGATGGCAGCGTCAATGTCAGGCGATTTTTCAATGACATCGACACCCGCCTTGATCGCTTCAATCGCCGCTGTAGCCGCATCGTAACGCGCCGCAATCCCGGCCATATTCATCGCATCCGTCACAATCAATCCATTGAATTTCAATTCATCCCGCAAAATCCCTGTCAGGATTTTATTGGACAGTGTCGCGGGCTTCGTGACCTTCAATGCATTCGCTTCCGTTTGCGAAGTGAATTCTGCGGAGGCTTTTTCACCTGCGCTTAACGTGCGAACATTCGCTGCATTTTCCGTTTCAATTTGCGGCAAAGAAATATGCGCGGACATCACCGCACCAACTCTCACACCTTCTTCATTCTTTTTTCGATCCGTGCCAATCAAGACGCGAAACGGGACAAGTTCGATTTTGGACAGAGCATCTTTGCTAACATCAACTACCGGCAAGCCGATGTGAGAATCCGTCGCTGTATTGCCGTGACCCGGAAAATGTTTGATACATGTGAATGCGCCTTCAGTGGTTGCGCCGTTGATAAAAGCCGCTGCAAAATCCGTCACAATTTTCGGGTCTTCGCTGTAGGAACGAACGTTAATAACCGGATTCTCGGGATTATTGTTTACGTCTACGACCGGAGCGAACAGCCAATTGATGCCGATGGCGCGGGCTTCGCGGGCCGTACACATACCTTGATTCATTGCGTATTTCGGTTCGCCGGTCGCAGCCACAGCCATATTCGGCGGCCACCACTGCGTTTCGTTCAGGCGCATCCCCAAGCCCATTTCAAGATCAGCCGCGACCAACAATGGCAGCGCTGAAAGTTCCTGCAAGCGATTCGTCAAGACCGCCGTCGCCCAAACATCGGAGCGAAACCACAGCACTCCGCCGACCTTGTTATCTTTGATTTGATGTTCGAGCTGCTTATAAATTTCAGTTTCGCGATTCATAAAAATCGCGTTGCCATCCGCCATAAACATTTGCCCGATTTTTTCATCAAGCGTCAGTTTTTTGAGCGTGTCTTTTACCCACTTCGTTTCATCTTTGGTTAGTTCGCGATTGGTCGGCAGATACGCTGAAGGCTGCGCGAAAATAGTTGGCGGAAAAAACAACGTCAGGGTCAGCAGAACGACCAATAATCGCGAGACAACTGAACCTCTAAAATCTTTTTGTACTGTTACAAATTTCATTGAATAACTTCCTCCGCTTGACCGATTCTTTCTTTTTCACCTAATAAAATACTCGCCCCAACACCTGTCAAAAATGTTACTAACGAACCGATTACCACATACCATTGCCACGAAACTGTCGTTCCGAATTTGATGTATAAAATCGTAGATGCCCCAACGATGATGCCGATAATTGCGGCTTTGGATTGCACGCGTTTCGTAAATGTTCCTAAAAAGAAAATTCCTAAAATCACGCCATTCGTGAAGGATTGAATGTCCAAAACCTGATCCACCATGCTGCGCGATAAATAAAATGCAGCGAACATTCCCGTCGCGATTTGCACGACACCCCACATAAACGTGAACAGTTTTGACGCGGCGATGTAATGCGCATTGGACTTTTTATTGTTCGTCATCGGCACATAAAAATCCGCCATCGTCGTCGCCGCTTGCGAATTCAACGAAGAAGTGAACGCCGCCGCCGCAATTGCCGCAATGACTAACCCGACTACGCCGGTGGGCAAATGTGAAATAATAAAATGCGGAAAGACACGGTCAGCGCGCATTTTTCCATCTACTAAAAACGTAGTCATTTCGTTCGCCGCGTAGCCGTTATAAAAAACGTAAAGCATCACGCCAATGAATAAAAACAAAGCGAACTGCACGAAGACTACGACGCCGCTAACGAGCAAGGCTTTGCGCGCTTCTTTGGGCGAATCGCCGCACAAATATCGCTGTACCATCAACTGATCTGTCCCGTGGGTCGCCGTTGTCAAAAACGCGCCACCGATTAAGCCCGACCAGAATGTATAACTTTTTGTGATGCTCCAGGTGAAATCAAACAGGGTGAATTTATTGGCTGCGCTGCCAACACTAATGATTTCGTTCAAGCCTCCGGGAATTTTACCGAGTAAAATAAACGCCGCTACAATTGCGCCTATTAGATAAATTCCAAGCTGTGTGACATCCGTCCAAATCACGGCATCAATCCCGCCAAAGTACGAAAAAATAATGGTCGCGATTCCCATCACCAAAACCGAAATCATGATAATCGTAATCGTTGGATCAAGTGCTGGAAACCAGGCACGCGCAACATCTCCGCTTCCTGGCAACGCAAGAAGCACCGCCGCCAAGACCAAGCCCGTCAAATAAAGCCGGAAGCCGTCGGCCACGCTGCGTGTAATCAAAAATAAAATCGAAGCCACACGACGGACACTGCTGCCGAATCGTTGTCCTAACAATTGATAGACCGTCAGCAATTCGCCGCGAAAATAAAGCGGCACAAAAATCAGCGTGACGGCTAAGCGTCCGATCAAATATCCCATCACCAATTGCAGGAACGTAAAATTCCCCGTGAACGCAAAACCCGGAACGCTGACAAACGTTAAGCTGCTGGTTTCGGTGGAAACTACCGAAGCCATAATCGCCCACCACGGTACGCGCTTTTCGCTAACGAAATAATCTTTCATCTCGCGTTTTTGTCGCCGCGAAAACCAGACACCGAATAAGACCGTGCCGATGAGATAGGTAAATAGAATGATTAGATCAAGGGCTTTCATAACCTCTTTTTTACCTGCAAGATGGGAAAAGTGAAAGGGAAAACGAAGAGAAAACTGTTCACATAACAGATGAGCCTGCTAGTTATAATATAATGCTAGCAGGCTCGTCTGGATTATTTATGCATCTGTGTCAGGAGACACAGTTAAGACGTTTCTGGAACGCCGGAATTGATACTATTAAATTGTTCGTCATTTTCTATGCAGCACCTCCTTGTTAGCGCCAGTTACATCCTGGGACTTTAAGCGGACCTCCACGGTTGCCGCTGACCGCAAATTTGATGATGCAATCAAAACTAACAAGATCACGTTACGCCTCATACGCAGGCAGGTCAAGTGGAATCTAAGCTCTAAAATAAGCCCTGACCTCACTTGATCTTTGTTGTTATGAATCAGTCATTTTCCCCTTTGAGTCACAAACTCTTTTTATCCCGCAATTCATTACATCACCTGTCCGAAGGCTCATACCCATTACGATAAAACGTCGAGATTTTACCAAGCTGCTTTGGTACTTTGACGTTGATTTTTAATTTATGGCGACGAACGGTTCCGCTGTCATCCGTAGGGTAAAAACCAATGACGTATTGATTGCGCAACATCAAAGCGATGCGGGCATAAATGTCAGCGACTTCGCCGTATTCGCCAGGGAAAAAAGTCAGTCCGCCGGAGGTTTCTGTGATGTGTGGCAATGAACCGCCCTGCCCCAAACCTATCGCATATAATTGCGCATCCGTTTCGCGGAGCGAATTGCGCAATTCTTTGAATGAATAACGACTGCTATTTTCTTCGCCATCAGAAATAATGAGCAATGCTTTCTTTTCGTGACGCCCTTGCTTCACTTTTTCCAGCGCCATATAAATTCCATCGAACAAAGCAGTACCGCCTTTCGGCTTAATAAAAACAGCCTTGTTGATAATATTTTCCGGTACCGAAGTGAAATCCTGAATCAGCTTGGAGCGGTTGCTGAACGAGATCACAAAATATTCATCGAGAGGATGCGAATACTCAAACAGCCCTTTTAGTGCGTGAAAAGATTGCGTTGAGAGCGGATTCATCGAACCAGAAACATCGTAAACAATCCCGAGCGTAAGTGGCGAATCCTGCGTAGAAAATAACGCAATATCCTGCTTCACTTTGTCGTCATAGACTTCAAAATCTTTTTTCTCGAGACCCGTCACAAAGCGGCGATTCTGATCACTGACCGTCACTGTCACACTGACCATATTGGTTTTGATGACGAATTTTTCTTCCTTTTTTTGAGATGGCGGCGGCAGGGATTCCTGAGGTTTTTCTTTGATGGGAGGTTGCGTTTGAGAAGCAGTCGGCAGGCTGTAAACAACCATCACAAAAGTCAGCGCGATGAATAAAATTCGTGTCATATTGCCTCCTCACCGACTAAAAATTGTTGCGGTTATTTTGGGAAAAATAAATTCATCCCTGTTTGCGAAATGAAATCTTTTTCCCGATATTTCCTATGACAATCAATACACTTAACAGAATGCGTTGGAGTAGCCTTGGTTTTATCCGCGAAAGATAGTTGTTTAAATTCCTGCCAATTCGTCACGTCATATAACCTATAATCCCACGAGTCTTCTTTGTTTCCGGTCTTGATCTTTTTCATGACCGTGATGATTTTCACGCTATCTTCAGTTTGGTCTTCTTGTTTCTCTTTTACAATCACTGAACCTATTGAAAATTCTTTCTTTTCTTTAAGTGTGCTCAAGCTTTTCTGTGCGATGTCGTTAATATAATAAATAACTCCTGGAACAGAATGAGGTGAAGCGTCAAATGTACGAAGCTCTATTGGAGTTCGTATGCTACATGCTTTACTCGCTTCCTTATCCATCACAATTGGCTTGAAATTAAGGCGATTCATCGTGCGATAAGATTTTACGTCTTCAACCTTTAATTTGCGTTTGAGCGATTTTTGCAACGATTTTTCTGATTGCTTTTCCTGACCAAACGAGGCTACCAGTAAAATTGTGAAGATTGAAATTACTGAAACTAACTTTTTCAATAAGGTTGTTTTCATAAATATCAGCACAGTCCTTATTTCAATTCGCCCAATAGACACGCTATCAAACCTTGCAAATCCTGAAAGAGAAATTCTGTGAATCGCCCTTTAATTATTGGTCTCTCTAATCCTTGCCCTTCACCGTAAAACCAAACTTCAGGGTCTTCGCAATTTACAGGTAGGTCAAACCACGCCGCCAGATAACCTTGATGCGAAAAGAAGCTCAGGTAATATTCTGATAAAGTAAATACAACGTTATTTTCGCGGAGCAATTCAGGTACGAGTTCAGTATTACTTTTCACATCCGTGATGAACCAATTGCATCCAACAAATACTTCCTCAAAATCTTTGCCCATCCACAAAAGGTACTGTTTATAGGCAAGTGGTAAAGCAAAGCCAATCGTATTTTCCAAATCAACAATCTCACTATCACGGCAACCTTTCGGTTTTCCTTTTAGTTTTTCAGCAAATTGCCGATGATAATTTTTTATCTCTGCCAGATAATCAATTTGGTTTTCAGCCACAACTTGATCTCTCTTTTTTAGGTTGAAGAAATATTATTTTACTTCGCCCACTTCCGGTTTTTTCTTATTACGAATCCACTGCAACAATTCATCAAACGCCGATCCTGTCTGCGCCGGACTAAATGTGCAATGCCCGTTCGCGACGACAAATTTTGCAACGAATAAATCCTGTGTGCCTGCCAGCTTCGCCGTGGATTCGTGATCCAGCACGTCTGCCGCTGTAATCAATTGATCGTAGGTCGTGTGGATCGTCAGCACCGGATCAGCGATGCGTCCCGTAGGCGAATAATGTTGACGCAGATATTCACGCGCTTTAGCATCGGCGGTGTAGCGTTTGACGCCGCGATTGAGGGCTACGTCGTCTTCAAACCCGCCATAAATTGTGTTGCGATTGTCGAACGGATTGCCGCCGGTGCGTTGCTGTAATTCAGCATTAATTTTGTAAAAGAAATCGAGCACGCCCATCACTTCAAGCGGAGTTTTCAAGCTAAAGCGTTTGGCAAACATCGCAGCTTTTGCCGGATCCGCCTGCATCGCATTTTTTACTTTTGTCGTATCAAGCTTGGCGTCGGGAGCGACTTTGCCTACATCGCCGATGGTGCCCGGGAAGTAAAATTCGAACGTCACCAACATATCGAAAATACGCCGCTGAAATCCATTGATCGTCGCATTCAACGGCCCGCACATCGGCAACGCTCCGTCGTAGACTTCAGGATATTTTTCAATCGTCGCCACCGTAATCACTCCGCCCATCGAATGCCCCAACACAATGCTTTCGCCGGGCTGCCCATATTTTTTGACGAAGTATTTGCGCAACGATTCCGTGTCTTCGACCCCCTCTTTCACCGCCCAACCCTGCGTGCTGTACGCCGATTGCGCGACGGCAAATCCTCGCTTAATAAATTCATCGCGCACCGGATTTGGCTTCGGATCAGCGACATTGTTTTTGGTGCCAACCGTTTCGTAGCCGTGACAGTACATCACCAAGCCTTTATTCCAATTCGCGGGAACTTCAATGCGAAAAGGCGCGCCGTTGATTTCTCCGGTTTCTATTTTGGAATTTTGGGCGAAGGCTGTGAGCGAAAAACAGAGTAACAGCAAAGCAACGAGCGAAGATTTCTTCATCACAATCCTACCTTTGGTAATATTTAAAATTGCGAATTCGAACTGCTTGAGAAAGGCGATCATACCGCAGAGAGAACTATTAATGCGAGTAACGCGATTCTCGGCTAGAATGTCCAATGATTTGAGAGGAGAAATTATCATGCCAGTACTAGAAAAAATTATTGCTGAAGTCAAAGCCTTACAACCTGCTGAACAACAACAACTGCGCGAAATTTTAGATAGAGAGTCCAGACATTTTGATACTGTAAAAAGAATAAATGAGTTAGCTCTTGAACAAGGAACGAAGCCGCTAAACTTTGACGAAATGTTAGGCGACTTTTGGCCGGAGGATGAAAGCACCGATGAGTTTCTCGCTACATTTCGAGAATGGCGCAATGAAGGTGGTCATCTTAGAAGCTTGATTCCAATCGCTTGAATTCGATCCGATTCATACACATTCACACCTTCAATTTCCGCCTTCGCAATTTCAATCATCGCCGCTGCAACCGTACGCGCTTCAATCGCACGATATTTGCGCAAGCCTCCAATCAGAAAAAATGATAGGGCTTTGGCGAATGGTTCAGCGAGGCGTTCGGCTAAGCGAAACTCTGCGCGTTCGCCGAGCAATAATGACGGGCGGAAAATGCTCACGCTCGCAAAATTCAACCCGGAGACGGCGGCTTCGATTTCGCCTTTGACGCGGCTGTAAAAGACGGAAGATTTCACATCGGCTCCGAGCGAAGACACCAGCAAAAATTGTTTCGCTCCGTTGTTGGCGGCAAGTTTCGCGGCTTCGTGCGCGTAGGTGAAATCTACTTTGCGAAAGGCTTCCTGCGAACCGGCTTTTTTAATCGTAGTGCCGAGGCAACAAAATACATCATCGGCTTTCAGCACATTCGCGTGTTCGGATAAACCATCAAAATTGACTTCGTGCTGCGTGAGTTTGGGATGGTTTTTCGGCAGTCTTTTGCGGACAAGCACGATGACTTGATCGTAGGCTTCGTCGCGCAAAAGTAAATCCAGGCAATGACCGCCGATCAGGCCGCTGGCTCCGAGTAATAAAGCTGTTCGCATAATTAAATCCTCACGGGGAACGCCCGCATCCTGCGGGCTGCGCTGGAGCGTAAGCGACGGCGCAAATTCACAGTCGCCAATCGGGAAGCTTCGCAGACTCGCTTCGGCACGCAGGATGCGTGCGCTCCCAGTAGTTTAGTTTCTCTCAAAATCAATGTAAGCTACATCATTATTTTTACTGCGAGATTGATTATGAATAAACCGCGTACAATTACAATTCTTGTTTTTATCGCCCTGCTAAACCTTTCTGTTATGGCACAAAAAATTGAATATCCCAAAGCAAAAAAAGTTGACCAAACTGACGATTATCACGGCACGAAAGTAAGTGATCCGTATCGCTGGCTGGAAAATCCTGATGCGCCCGAATCACGTGAGTGGATTGAGGCGCAGAACAAATTGACTAACGCATTTCTGGAGCAAATTCCTGAACGCGCGAAAATTAAAGAGCGGTTGACGAAGCTCTGGAATTACGAAAAATATTCCGCACCGTTCAAGGAGAATAAGCGGTATTTTTTTTACAAGAACGACGGCTTACAAAATCAGAGCGTGCTTTACACGTCGGATTCACTGGAAGGTACGCCGCGCGTGTTGATTGATCCGAATACACTTTCGCAAAATGGAACGGTTGCCTTGTCAGGTACAGCGATTAGCGATGACGGAAATTTGATGGCGTACAGTTTGTCTTCCGCCGGATCAGATTGGCAGGAATGGAAGGTGCGCGACACCACTTCAGGAAAAGATTTAGCCGATGATTTGAAGTGGTCGAAATTTTCGGGAGCGGCCTGGACGCCTGATAACAAAGGCTTTTATTACAGCCGCTACGACGAACCCAACGAAAAAACAAAACTTGAGGACGCGAATTATTTTCAGAAACTTTATTATCATCACCTCGGCACAAAGCAATCCGAAGATACTTTGATTTATGAACGTAAGGATCAAAAAGAATGGGGCTTTGCGGGTGCAGTCAGCGAAGACGGACACTATCTAATCATCAACGTTTGGCAAGGAACTGATCCCAAAAATCTGCTGTTTTATCAAGACCTCAAGGCGAAAAATTCTAAAGTTGTCGAACTCATCAAAGACTTCGAAGCGTCATATAGCTTCATCGGAAATGATGGTGGAGTCTTTTATTTCCGCACTGATTTGAAAGCTTCGCGCGGAAAAATTATTGCGATTGACACAAACAAACCGGAGCGCAATAACTGGAAAGAAATTGTCGCCGAATCCGCTGAAACGATTGACGGTGAAAGCGGCGTGAGCTTCGTTAACAATCAATTTATTGTGCCATACCTGAAAGACGCACGTTCGCAAATTAAAATTTTTGACGTGAAAGGAAAACTGATTCGTGAAGTCGAATTGCCGGGCATCGGTACGGCTTCCGGCTTTGGCGGCAAGCGCAAAGATACGGAAACTTTTTATGCCTTCACCGGATTTACTGCACCGACGACAATTTATCGCTACGATTTGGTAACGGGAAAATCTTCGGTTTTTCGCGCTCCAAAAGTAGATTTCAATCCGAACGATTACGAAACGAAACAGGTCTTTTATGCGAGCAAAGACGGGACGAAAGTGCCGATGTTTATTACGCATAAAAAAGGGTTGAAGCTGGACGGCAAAAATCCGACGTACCTGTATGCGTACGGCGGATTTAATGTTTCGCTGACTCCGGCGTTCTCGATTTCAAATCTCGTTTGGATGGAAATGGGCGGCGTTTATGCGCAGCCGAATTTGCGCGGCGGCGGCGAGTACGGCGAAGACTGGCACCAAGCGGGAATGAAATTGAAAAAGCAAAATGTCTTTGATGATTTCATCGCAGCGGCGCAGTGGTTGATTGCGAATAAATATACTTCGCCGCCAAAGCTGGCAATTGGTGGCGGCAGCAATGGTGGGTTATTAGTCGGCGCCTGTATGACGCAACGCCCTGATTTAATTGGCGCGGCGTTACCAGCGGTCGGCGTCATGGACATGCTCAGATTTCAAAAATTCACGATTGGCTGGGCGTGGACTTCGGATTATGGCTCATCCGAAAACGCCGAAGATTTCAAAGCATTATTCGCATATTCGCCCTTGCACAACATCAAGTCAGGCACGGCGTATCCTCCTACGATGGTGACTACCGCAGATCACGATGATCGTGTGGTTCCGGCGCACAGTTTCAAATTTGCCGCGACCATGCAAGCGGCACAAGCTGGTACAAATCCAATTCTCATCCGCATTGAAACAGATGCCGGACACGGCGCAGGAAAACCTACGACGAAGGTGATTGAAGAAGTCGCGGATCGCTGGGGATTTTTGATGAAGGTTTTGAAATAGAACACGGAATAAGTACTTCGCTTATTTCCCTAAATTCCCGTCGTAAAATTTCCAACTCGAAGCAAAATCTCGCGTAAGTTTTTGCTTCGTCAAACTGGCGCGAATTAATTCCACTGGAATCGCATTTTCACGCAGCACCGCATCATGAAAAGCACGATTCGTCATCTTGCCTGACGCGACTAATTCTTTGTGCAAGCCGCGCAATTGCAATCCGCCGAGCATATACGCCGCCTGGTAGAGTGGACCGTAATCTCCGGCGAAGGAGCGGCGCACTTCGGCTTCGGCGTTGTTGTATTCGTGCCCGACGCGGTTGACGAGAAAGTCTACGCACTCCTGCGGTGTCATTTTTTCGAGATGAAAGCTGAGCGAAAAGATGATACGGGCGCAGCGGTGCATCCGCCAAAAAAGCATCCCGATTTTATTTTCGGGCGTCTGCGGAAAACTCAAATCCCACAGCAAAAATTCCCAGTACAAAGACCAGCCTTCGACCAGAAACGGTGTCCTGAATAATTCGCGGTATGGTTTGTGCCGAGCCGCCATGAATAATTGCAAATGATGTCCGGGAACCAATTCATGATGCACAGTAGCGCGTGCGAAGTGGCGATTGTTGCCGCGCATGCTCATCAATTTTTGTTCGTGCGTCATCGTGTTCGTCGGGTATGAAACGATGATGGTTTCGCCGCCGAGAAAAAATGGGTTCACGAGTTGGCGTTCGGGCGTCATCATTTCCATCCGCCACGATTCTTTGGCTAAGGGCGGAACAGTGACGAGGTCGCGGTCTTCGACAAATTTGATGGCTTCGAGCGCAAGTTCACGAATCATCGCGGGTTGCTTGCCTGGTTCGACGTGCAATGTTTTCACGTATTCCAGCGCCTTGTGCCAATCGTCGTAGCCCAATTCCTGCGCCGCTTTTTTCATCTCGCTGTCGCACCACGCAAATTCCTGATTTGCCAAAGCGATCAATTCTTCGGGCGTGTACGGAATCATTTCGTAGGCCAATTCGCTGAGCAACGCTTCGCGTCCTATGGGGTTCCCGACGATGGCGTTTTCGTCTGTGGGTTTAAGTCCGACAACTTTTTCGCGTAAAAAGCCGCCGTAATTTTGCAGCGCCTGATCCAGCGTTTTGTAAGGGCTTTCATTCCACCAGCTAAACGTCGGATCGTAACCGTTATAAAAACCAAACCATCTTTTCAGAACATTCCGTAAATTCTCAGTCGTCATCACGGCGCGATTGGCGACGGTTTTTTTTGTGCGACTCGTAGTTTCATTTTTCAAATTCGCTTCGGCGGATTTTTGTAACTCGCCTATTTTTTTGCTGAGCTGATTTAATGCTGTCGCTGTTTTCGCCGCATCAATATTTTCCATTCGTTGGCGTGATTCTTCTAACGCAAAAATGTCTTGTGCGAATGGAACCAGCGGCGCAATTTCGGCGAAGGCTTTGGCTTTGATTTCGGTTTGGCGTTGTGAATGCGACAGATAATTTTGGAACAGCAAATAATCAATCTGATCGTCCTGATTCAGTCCGTTAAAATTAATTTTGTTCAGCGTTGACAGCCATCCGGAATAAAATTGTTGCACACGCTCGGCGCGCGTCGGCGAATCCGCAATGTTGTAATAACGATTCAGGATGGCGTAATCCACCTGATACCGTTCAATGATTCCGCGCAACTGACTAGCGGGAGTTTTTAATTCTTCAGTAGTTGGTTGGGCAAAAGCTGAGTGAGCAAATGAAGCGCAAAATAAAATAATTGCGATGCGAAAAATTGCGGCGATTGGCGAACTAATTTTTTTCATAAAAGATGACTTTCGAATATGACGCGACAGCGTTTGGAGTGCGACGACTCGGCGTAGCTTTGGTATTCCTTACGTGACTTGCTCCGTGAAAAATACCAAAGCTACGCCGAGTCGTCGCACTCCAAACGCTTCGCGCTGCGTGTGTCGTAAAAATCCGAGGCTTTGTATTTTGACTCTGCAAGTGATTTTTTCCAATGGTTACGTTATCATCGGCAGTCTTTATTTAACTAAAAATATTCGTATTGATTTATGTCTGAACCAATTGATTTAAAAACGACCGTCAACCTGCCCAAAACTGATTTCCCGCTCAAAGGTAACCTCTCGCAAAAGGAACCGCTTCGATTGCAGAAGTGGGACGCGATGAATATTTACGAAAAGCTGCGCGAAGCTCGTAAAGACAAACCTTTGTTCGTCCTGCACGACGGGCCGCCCTACGCCAACGGCAACATTCATATTGGTCACGCACTCAATAAAAATGTCAAAGATTTCGTTATGAAATCGCGTTCGATGATGGGTTATTGGACGCCGTACATCCCCGGCTGGGATTGTCATGGTTTGCCAATCGAACACAAAGTCGAAGAAGAACTGAAAAAAGCGAAGCAGGAATTTGATCGCGTCTCGATTCGCAAAGCGGCGCGTGAATACGCTGCAAAATATGTGAAGCTGCAAGGCGAAGATTTCAAACGGCTCGGCATTTTTGGCGAATGGGAAAAACCATACGTCACGATGGAGCCGATCTATCAGGCGAATATCGTGCGGGCTTTTGGAAAATTCGTTGAGAAAGGCGCGGTGTATAAAGGTTCGCGTCCGGTGCATTGGTGCATAAGTTGCCAGACTTCGCTCGCCGAGGCCGAAGTCGAATACGAAGATCACAGCAGCTATTCAGTCTATGTGAAGTTTCCGTTCCCTGACGCCGAAAAAATTGATGCGGCGCTTGCGGGCAAAAATGTGAGCATCGTGATCTGGACGACTACACCGTGGACGCTTCCGGCAAATCTGGGCATCAGTCTCAATCCTGAATATGAATACAGCGCAGTGGCAGTTGGTGATGAAATTTTCATCGTTGCTTCTGGGTTGCTCGAACAAGTTGCGGCCAAAGCAGGTTGGGAAAATTACAATGTCGTCGGCACATACAGCGGCAAACAATTTGATCGTCTGAACGCGAAACATCCGTTTGTTGATCGCAATTCTTTATTGATGATCGGCGATCACGTGACGCTTGAGGCTGGTACTGGTGCGGTGCATACGGCTCCCGGACACGGCTACGAAGATTTTCTGATTGGGCGTCAATACGGTTTAGAAATTTATAATCCGGTGGATTCGCGCGGATTTTTCATGACCAACGTTGAGCATTTTGCGGGGCAGCGTGTGATGGCACTGAGCAAAAATGAAACGGACGGAAATCGTTCGGTCATCGCTCACCTTGAATCTATCGGCGCGTTATTAAAGGCTGAAAAATTCAATCATTCTTACCCGCATTGCTGGCGTTGTCATAATCCGGTGATTTTTCGCGCTACGCCACAATGGTTTATCTCGATGAAAAAATCGGGCTTGAACGATCAAGCGATTGCGGCTTGCGACAACGTCGAATGGTATCCGTCGTGGGGCCGCGAACGCATGAAGAATATGTTCAAGGATCGCCCTGATTGGAACATTTCCAGGCAACGCGCGTGGGGCGTACCGATCACAGTTTTCTATTGCGAAGATTGCGGCGAGACTTTGCTTGATCAAAAAGTCATCAATCACGTAGCCAATTTATTTGAGCATGAACCTTTCGGCGCAGACATTTGGTATGAACGTGATGCCAAAGATTTGTTGCCTGCGGGAACAAAATGCAGCAAATGCAGTTCCGATAATTTCGCCAAAGAAACTGATATTTTGGACGTGTGGTTTGATTCCGGCTCCAGCAGTTTGGGCGTGCTCGAACCGCGCGGACTTCCCTATCCTGCCGACATTTATTTAGAAGGCGGAGATCAATTTCGCGGCTGGTTCAACTCTTCGTTAGTCATCGGACTCGCCGCCAAAGGGCAGCCTCCGTATAAAGGCGTCGTCATGAACGGCTGGGTCGTGGACGAAGCGGGCAAGAAAATGTCCAAGTCCAAAGGCGATGCCGTCGCGCCTGAAAAAATCATCAAGCAAAGCGGAGCTGAAATTATTCGGCTGTGGTGCGCGGCTCTCGATTATCACGAAGACATGCGCATCTCAAATGAAATTTTGACGCGGCTTTCTGATGCTTATCGCAAGATTCGAAACACGGCGCGTTACTGTCTGGGAAATCTGGACGGCTTCGATCCTGTTGCTGATAAAGTTGAATTTGAAGCGATGCAGGAAATTGATCAATGGGCTGTGATTGCGACCAATGAATTAGTCAAAAAATGCACCGAGGCTTATGAGCGATACGATTTCATGGAGGTCTATCAAGCGATTTATCACAACGCTACGGTGACGTTGTCGTCGTTGTATTTCGACATTTTGAAAGATCGTTTGTATACGACTGCGCCAAAATCTTTAGAGCGCAGATCGGCGCAAACTGCCCTTTATGAAGTGGTCACACGCGTCGCAAAATTGGTGGCTCCGTTGCTGGTTTTTACCTCTGATGAAATTTGGGAAAACATTCCCGGCGCGAAAGACGAAGCTGAATCCGTCCATCTGACATTGTTTCCGGCGTACGATGAATCGTTGCGCAATGATGAATTGCTGAGCCGCTACGATAAATTATTTACCATCCGCGACACCGTGATGAAATCTCTGGAAGAAGCGCGCAATACAAAATTAATTGGCTCCGCGCTGGAGGCAAAAATTACGATTACGGCTGATACAGACACTCGTTCTTTCCTGAATTCCTTCGGTGAAGACCTGCGGTTTATGTTCATCGTTTCGCAGGTAGAATTAATAGACGGCGCAGAACTAAAAGTTGACATCACGAAAGCTGATGGCGAGAAATGTGAACGTTGCTGGAACTATACGACGGATGTTGGCGTTAGCGCAGCGTATCCGGGAGCGTGCCGACGTTGTGTAGGAAATATTGAATCAGCTTTAGCTTAGGAGAAATTTGATGGAAGAAGAAGAAGATTTTCTTGATGTCGAAGATGCGCAGCGAATTCTTGTTGAAACTAAACCCGATGAATGGATTCATTATGATTCATTGCGTTTAGAATTAGGCTTGGATCAATGATTGCTCATGACAAATTGATCGTATTGGTTATTAAAATTGCGCACCGCAAAGAGGTTTATCGTTAATGCAAAATAAAGCGAAGTATTTTTTTCTGGCGCTGATTGTGCTGATTGCCGATCAAGTGTCAAAGGCGTGGGCCACGGATAAATTATTACCTGTCGATACGATTGAAGTTGTTCCAAATTTTTTCCGCTTCACCTACGCGCGAAATCGCGGAGTCGCTTTCAGTTTGTTTGCTGACAGCAAATATGAAATCAAGTGGGTGCTGGCGGCGATTTCTTTATTGGCAGCAATTGGCGTTGCTTATTATTTAATTCGTCTCGCGGCGAATAATTTACGGTTGAATATTTCCTTGTCGTTATTGCTCGCCGGCATTGTTGGCAATTTGATAGATCGTGTTCGACTGGGCGAAGTGGTAGACTTCATTGATTTTCATTGGTACGAAAAATACACGTGGCCGACATTCAATATTGCCGACGCTGCGATTTGCGTTGGCGCAGCTTTACTGGCGTTAGAGATGTTATTTGAGGAAAAAACTCCATCGCCTAACGCCACGTTGACCGACTAAAATTCTTTTCATGTTTCCTGAACTTTTCAAAATCCCCTACCTTGATTTTCCTGTTAATACCTACGGATTGTTATTAGCCATTTCGTTTTTGGTGGGCATGTATGTGATGGCAAAGCAGGCGGAGCGTGATGGATTGAATGTCAATCGCGTGTACGATCTGGGACTGTGGGTGTTAGGTTCCGCATTGATCGGATCGAAACTTTTGATGATCATCACGGAGTGGGAAAATTATCGCGATAACCTAAAAGGCCTGTTTTCATTGGATTTTCTGCGCTCTGCCGGAGTTTTTTATGGCGGCTTTTTGGGAGCATTGATCGCTTCAGTGATCGTGATGCGCATATACAAATTGGATTGGTGGCGGACGGCTGATGCGTTTGCACCGGGCATCATCATCGGTCAGGCGATTGGAAGGCTTGGATGTTTTAGCGCCGGATGTTGCTGGGGCAAACCAACGGATGGAATTTGCGGCGTTCATTTCAGCGAACGTGGTCATGAATTAACCAGTGTCCCGATCAAAGTTTCAGACTTGACCGATCCTATGCAACGAAGTTTTTGGGAACAAAAGCTGGGGAATTTATCGGCACCGTTGCATCTGCATCCGGTTCAGCTTTATGAAGTTGGCGCGGCAATTTTAATTTTCGTAATTTTGTTAGTGATGGCGCGGAAGCGCAAATTTTACGGGCAGATTGTGCTGGCTTACGCAATGTTATACGCCATTGCGCGATTCATTATTGAATTCTGGCGGGATGATCCGCGTGGCGGATTGCTTGGGCTTTCAACTTCACAATTTATCGCCGCTGTTATTTTTGTCGGCTCACTGATTGCCTATATTTATCGCACCCAAAAAATTCCGCGTGTGGTTTCGGCGTAGCTCCGTATTCCACAATCCAAACTCCGCACTAATTTTTATGCGCCTTGCTTATTTCACACCGCTTCCGCCCAGCAAATCCGGCATTGCGGATTACAATGCTGAGCTGTTGCCGTATCTGGCGCGCGGAGCCGACATCACGGTTTTCGTTGCGCATGAACGTGAAATCAGAGCGCATCAGGATCGTAAAGATTTTAAGGTTCACGACGTCGCGCATTTCGATGGAATGCATCGCGAAAATCCATTTGATCTATGCATTTATCACCTCGGCAATAATCCCTACCACGAATTTGTTTACGATCAAGCTTTGCGCGTTCCGGGCTTAGCCGTCTTGCATGAACATTGCCTGCATCATTTGATCACGCTGAAAACATTGGATCGAAACGACGAAAAGACTTATCGCAAATTAATGTTTGAAGCGTACGGGCGAACCGGAGCACAGCTCGCGGATACGCGCGAACGCGGCATCAGCAGCGATTATCAGCAATTTTTGATGCCCGCGAATTATCAACTTTTATCGCGCAGTTTAGGTGTGATTTTGCACAATGAATACGCCGCTTCAAATATTGAATTGCCGGATGAAATAGCACTCACGAAACGTTCCCCTGACGCCTTGCCTGACGCTCCGTTAGTGAAAATTATTCCTCATCATCTTTCACCGAAAGTTTACGATTTAGACAACCTGGACAAAGACGCTATTCGGACTTCACTGAGATTAAAGACCGAGGATTTCGTGCTTGGAGCTTTCGGATATGTTACGGCAACGAAACGATTGCCTGTTGTGCTGCGTGCATTCAAGCGGTTATTGACGGTGGCTCCGAACGCTTTTTTTGTGATCGTCGGCGAAGATCATTGGAAGTGGAGCGTGACTCCGATCATTGAAGAAATGGGGCTGACCAGGCGAGTTCGCATTACGGGCTACACTGATGAGCGAGAATTTTTTCAGTACTTGAAAGCCGTAGATGTCGTCGTAAATTTGCGTTACCCAACTGCCGGAGAAAGTTCGGGAACATTGGTTCGCGCGCTTGGCGCAGGTAAACCCGTGATCGTTTCCGACTTCGGTCAACACGCTGATTTGCCGGATGAAATTTGCTTAAAGACTCCACTTGATAAAAGCGAAGAAGAAGTTCTTTTTCAGCATTTTCGTCATCTTGTTTTTCAAGGCTTGCTCCGCGAACGGCTGAGCGCACATGCTCAAAAATACGTTCGGCGCGAACACGATATTACAAAATGTGCAGCGAGTTATCTGAGCTTTGCGGAAGAAGTAAAGCGTGAACGCACCGTCAAAACGTCAATGAATCCGCGGGTCAAACCTACTCCTAAGATTCAATTTGATGATGAAGAAGCGATGGAATACGCTCTGGGGTTTTTCTCCGGTGATGAAGCGACGCAGGGATATTTCCGTCATCATCGTCATCGCTTGTTAGAGACTTTGAAGCTGATTCCACGCGGTGATGGTTCGCAGCGACTGCTTGAACTCAGCAGTTATTTGCAGTTGCCGCCGCTTATTCATCGCTACGGAAATTATGCCGAAGTTGAAGTCACGGGATATTGGCAGGACGGGCCTGATAAAAAACATCGTGCGTTGCAACATTCTGTCACGAATGAAAAATTAAACTGTAAAATGCAGCGACTCAATGTTGAACGTGATGTTTTTCCTTACCCCGATGAATACTTCGACGTGGCGCTCTGCTGTGAATTAATTGAGCATCTTTCGCAAGACCCGATGCACATGATTATTGAATTAAATCGCATATTGAAGTGGGGGGGATTATTGGTCGTGACGACGCCGAACATTTCCAGTGCGATTAGCATTCAGGAAATTTTGAGAGGTCGCAGCCCGTATGTTTACGGTAATTACAACCGCGAAAATATTAACTACGGTTTAAGTGATCGCCACAACCGTGAATATACGCCGGAAGACTTGCGCATCGCCCTTGAAGCGGGAGGCTTTGAAGTCGTTGAATTATTCACGAACGACACGTGGAATTCTCCGGGTGAAGATGTGAAAAAAATCCTGGCAAAAACAGGCGTGCCGATGAATTTGCGCGGCGATAACATTTTCGCAGTCGGTAGAAAAATTACGACTCACGTCGAACGCTACCCTCGTAAACTTTACGATTAAAATTAACCGTGATTCTTGTCCGCAATATTTCCAAACTTTATCGCACATACGACAGCCCTTCGGGTCGGCTGAAGGAAATTCTTTTGCGCGGAAAACGCAAGTATCATCGCGATTTCTGGGCGCTTCAGGATGTGAGCCTCGAAGTGCCATCCGGCGAAACGCTTGGCATCATCGGACGCAACGGCGCGGGAAAAACTACGCTGTTGCAAGTCATCGCGGGAGTGCTGCAACCAACTACCGGCGAAGTCAGTGTGACGGGGCGAGTCACAGCTTTATTAGAACTGGGCAGCGGCTTCAATCTCGAATATACGGGACGCGAAAATATTTTATTAAGCGGGCAAATTCTGGGCTTCACGGAAGATGAAATGCGCCGCCGAATGGATATCATTGTTCGCTTTGCCGAGCTGGAAGAATTTGTAGATCAGCCCGTCAAAACCTACTCCACTGGAATGATTATGCGGCTGGCATTCGCCGCTGCGATTCATGTTGATCCAGATGTTTTGATTGTTGATGAGGCTTTATCTGTCGGTGATGCTTACTTCCAGCGCAAGTCATTAGATCGGATCGAATACTTTCGGCGCACTGGAAAAACGGTCTTATTTGTCTCGCACGATCCGCGTTTGATTCAGCGATTTTGTACGCGTGCCTTATGGATGGAAGGCGGTAAAGTGGCGATGGCCGGGGATGCCCGCGAAGTCGTGACCGCTTACGAAGCCTTTTGCCAGCGCCTGGAAAATGAACGACTGAATGCTGTTTCCAAAGAACTGGAAACCCAATGTGATCAATCACTGAAGCAAGATGCCGAGACTATTGTCAAAGATTTACAGTTCATCGGCTCACGCTGGGGAAACGGAAAAATTAAATTTACTGGCTTAGAACTTTTAGCTTCTGAAGATCATCCGAAATGGATTTTTCAGATGGGTGAAGGTATCACGATCAATTTGAAAATTGAGTCAGATGCCGATTATGAAAAGGCGATTTTCGCCGTAGACATTCACCGCTTCGACGGATTTTTTATCGGGACAATTAATAATTACGATGCTAACCCTCATCCGATCCCAATCCGGCGGGGAGAAAATTTCTTACAGCTCGAAATCCCGAAGCTTGACCTTCCACAAAATAGTTACTTTCTTTCCCTGAAAGCCTATACCGAACCAGACCCACCATATTGGCCTAATCCGGCGGATGTCCACAACCAGATGTATCAATTCACAATCGTGGCTGAACAAGCACGTCACGGATTGCTGTCGTTTCAGGTGAACTGGAAAATC
The DNA here is from genome assembly GCA_043736395.1 of Blastocatellia bacterium. Taxonomy (GTDB): domain Bacteria; phylum Acidobacteriota; class Blastocatellia; order RBC074; family RBC074; genus JAFDVL01. The sequence continues at coordinate 36,563 of JAYTCQ010000246.1, forward strand.
TGAGATGCCCGATCAATTTATAAATCCGTAAAAAATTCAAGCTGTTCTATTGATTAACCTTGACTAAGGATTAAGGCTGCGCGTAAAGTAAATATACCGGCAAAAATTTTAACTCAATACCTGGTTTAGCGGGCCAGAGTTTAACTAAACTTGATTTTTCAATAACCCAAAGGATGGTGTCACTATGTCCCTCTCGAGACTCTTCTCGGCGTTGGCTGCTGTTTTATTCATAGCAGTACTAACAGTTTCCGCCAGTGCCGGCTCAATCACATTTACGGCTGTATTATCAGGCGCAAAAGAAACTACTCCTAATTCATCAACGGGAACAGGCGCAGCAACTGTGACCATTGATGACGTCACAGGCGCAGGAACCATAACACTTGGCTTTACTGGCTTGTCAGCACCTGTGACCGGAAGTCACATTCATTGTTGCGCCGCACAAGGTGCAAATGCTCCGGTTATCGTTCCCTTTGACGCATTTCTGACACTGACTGCAGATAAACTGTCTGGGTCTATCGCCAACTATGCTTTCACTTTAACTGCGGCTCAAATTGATGCGATGAAAAATGGACTGACGTATGTCAATGTTCATACATCTGCCTTTCCAGGGGGTGAAATTCGTGGTCAGCTAACAGCTGGAAATGCAGGCGGCGCTCCTGTCCCCGAACCAGGAACTTTGCTTCTGTTCGGTACAGGACTGTTTTCGGTTGCCAGCATGATGAAAAGACGACGTAAGTAACTCTACTTAACATTCAATAAAAAAAGGCAGTGGAAACACTGCCTTTTTTGTTTTTATGGATCAACTATAAAACTAATTGATCGTTTGGCGCTTGTTTTCACGGTACGATCAATCACCACCACACGTAATTCGTAATTACCAGGAGGGAATTTATCCAGCGACAGGCGCGCCGCATAAGGAACGAACGCCTCAGTTTTATTCTCTGCTGGCAGGCTCATTTTGCTTAAGGGTGAAGCAAATACGACTTTGCTGCCTGCCATAATTTGCGATTGGATTACAAGATCAAGTTCTCCTTTTGAATCCTGTTTGCCGTTATAAGCAAAGACAGTGAAATCCACATTTGACCCACGCCTAAGATGCCTTGAAATCTGTGTGGGTTTAGGAACAACCGCCGTTGCATCTTCGATTTTACGTTCAGTTTGATTTTGATCGGGAGCCTGCTCATTCGCAAATAAATTTTCCTTTTCCGAAGCAATAAAAATACTGCTCAAAGCCAATTGTTTTTTGCTCAGATCGGAAATCTCCACCCACGAAGCCGCACTGCCTTGTTGTCGCGGTTTATCTTTCACAGCCGCCACCCGAACCTGATAAAATCCCGGTGCCAGCTTCACGCGACGATTAAAGAGAAGCCCTGATTTCAGCATTCTTTCATACGTTGTCTGCCGCAAATTTAAACCAATGTTTTGGCTAAATGAATCAACATTTTTTCCTTTTTCATCAAAAATTAATCCCACCAATTCGACCTTTGCCTGATAACGATCCGCAACTTTTTCAAAGCGGATTTTGGAAATATCTACGTGTCCAACGAGGGCCAGATAACTTTCTCCTTTCCCGCTATCAATAAAATCTGTCGACATTTCAATCGGGATTCCACCCAAAGGAAACAAAGAACTCAGGGCTTCATTCACTCTTTCAAAGGCGGCAGCGGTTTCTTTTTTGGCTGCTTTTTCAGGGTTTTTCAAGCGTTCCTGCTCCAGCTTCGCTTCTTCTTTGATTTCTTTTTCGGCAGCTTTGGTAATGGCTTTGTCGTCCGGCGCGAAGTAGCCTTTTGAGGAACGTACTTTGTATTCTGAATGATTTCTGACCTTCACTTCGAGCTTACGAAAGCGTCCGTCGCGGTACGAAACTGCCGGCTCGAAACCTAATAAATAATAAGTCTCTGTGTCTTCAGTAATTTTCTGCAAGCCTACGCTGAGATCGTTATTATTGAAAATCGGAAAGCCTCCGGTGTCACGTGACAGCGCGTTTAATCCATCGCGCTCGGCTTCGATGGAAGAGCTTTCGATGCGTTGACGCGCCCCTGGCGGAATTTCCATTCCAAAGCCCGGCTGTGAAGCATCCATCGAACCCGGCATCGCCACCAACCCGCGAGCGTCAAGCGCATAAATAACTAAACCTGCACGTGTCGCCGCATCTGTGATTCGCCGTAAATCAAATCCGGCTCCCTGATTCGATCCACCCAGCAAAAAACCATCCGACATCATGATTAAAGATTTTCGCCCCGGCAATTCGCGCAGGCTCCGAATAATCATTTCCAATGTTCCTAACGTGGCTTTCGTAATTGAAGTATTTTCAGCCACGATGGCACGTGCTTTAGATTGAGCTTCCTGCGTGGCCGATTGCCGCGTAGTTCCCGGCATTCTTACCATGATCTCATTCACTGCTACTGTCAAAGCATCAGGATCGCGATTATCATCAATTAATTCGGCCTGATACGGCGTCAAACGGGGAACATCAGATGATGAGGTAAAAACTCTGCGTTCACGCAATGAAAGCCGTTCAATCGCTCGTTTTAAAATGTCGCGGTCTGCCGTGAATTGCTGAAACATTCCAAGCTGTCCGCTGGTAGTAATCAACGCTACCTGATCGCCTCCCGCCATTTGCTGATCTACGAATTTGACCAGCGCCTTGCGCGTATAATTCAAACTTGAAAAAGATAAATGCAAATCATCAATCGCCAGCACAATATAGCGTCTGGCGCGTGTTTCAGGCGTTGGTGCGACAGGGTTATTTTCTTTATTTTTCGTCGCCGTTTCAGTCGTAATCCACCGCGCCGGAGTAACTGAAGTTCCAACCGAAAAATATCCAATTTCCTGTGGTTTTCCGTCGGCTTTCAATTCAAAATCTGACTGCTTCAAATCTTTAATTAATTTGCCTTGCTTGTCGGTGACAGTGATTTCAATCTGGACGAGTTCTGTTTCGATTCGCAGCATTTCGTCTTCAGGTGGTTTCTGCTGAGGCTTGGTTTGCGCGAAAACAGAGACCGTCAAGCTCAATGCCAGAATTGTGAAAACGATGAAGGTCTGAAATTTCATATACCCACCTGATGATTGAATTACTGCAATTGATTTTTTCTCACTGTAGCACAATCAGACGGCAGTTAGACAAAGCAATCAGGATGCTTTACTGTGAACCTATTCTTTTCCAAACAATGAGGAGCTTTATGAAAGAAATCTCACGACGAGCAGCAATCGGATCACTGGTCACAGGAATCGCTGCGACAGGCATCACGGTTTCCGCGCAAACTTCTGAGCCGACCGCCATCGCAGCGCCGGTTTTTCGCGGCGAACATAAGCCCAAACCATTACCCTTCGACCCCGCCAAACTCAAAGGGATTTCCGAGAAACTCATTAAATCGCACTGGGAAAATAATTATCAAGGTGCAGTTTCAGCCTTGAACATAATTGAGAAACGGCTGGGCGCAATGGTCAAAGACAAGGACGCGCCGGGATATGTGTACGCCGATCTCAAACGTGAAGAATTAGTGCGCACCGGATCAATGGTGCTGCATGAAAATTACTTCGCCAACCTCGGCGGAGACGGAAAATCCGGCGGCGAAATTCTGACCGGAATCAAAGAACATTTTGGCAGCTTCGAGCAATGGGAAGCCGAATTCAAAAAGACCGCACAAGGCTTAGCCGGAGGTTCGGGCTGGGTCATTCTCGCTCATAATTTTCACACCGGAGAGCTGCATAATTACTGGTCGTGGGATCACATGCACAACGCACCTTTCAGCCGTCCATTGCTTGCGCTGGATATGTATGAACACGCTTATCACATGGATTACGGCTCAGCCGCTGCAAAATATATTGATGCGTTTATGACGAATGTGAACTGGGAAGAAGTGAATAAAAGATTTGTGGGGGCGCAAAAGATGGCCGCGTTATTGCGTGGGTAAATTCGTTTCAGCCTTTTCGTAAGCGTTCATCAAACACAAAGCGTTTCGGCTTTGCCAATTTTATTTTTGCAAAATCTGGATGCGCCGGATTCAGTAAATAATTATTTTCGCGCGGCACAATTGCGGTAGGCACTTCCAAAACGGTTGAGACTTGTTCTCGTATCCAATCATCACCAAGTTTTTGCAAGCTGGCGAGAGTTGGCGAAGTACTCCAATTTTTCGGCAATGGACGAAAGACTTTGACAGGTAAAATCAGCTCCGCCGGAATGTCCGCTGCAATGTATGAATAAGCAAGTATTAAGTCGTCATCGTCGAGATGCACCAGCATTTCCAGTGCCGCCAACGCGAGGCTTCCCGCCGTATAAATCATTCGCGTACTCCGTCCGTTCCAGCGTCCGCCGAACCGAAAAGCTCCTTCGCCATCGAATGCGGTAGCTGCGTATTTTGTTTTGCAAATTCGATAGACGGTTGGCATTAACTGAAGACTCCATGTTCCAGCCTGCCGATCAGATTTTCCACTTCACGCGCACCTGTTTCTGTCCGCGCCATTTCCAGCGGAGTGAGTTTGCCCAATGCTCGATTCGATTGCATAAACCAACGTAGCGCTTTTTCTTTGTCGCCTTCAAACAATTCAACAGCCTGCGCTAACAATCGTGACACTGTGACCAATCGGTCGGATTCTGCCGCTGACAATTTCTTTTCTTTTTTGCGGCGCGTCAGAGTGCGCGGACTCATTCCGATTGAAACTGCCAATTGCTCCATGGGCAATCCAGTTTCCTTGCGTACGCGCTCTAACGTGCCAAAAGAAAAACCATTGTTAATGGCTTGTACCAGTTGCATTGTACCTTTCGCTTTAATCCCTAAAAAATTTCCTTCTAAGACGTTCATGAATTTAACCTGATTCTTTCGCGGCGAATATTTATTTCGCCAACTGGCTGAGAAGTATAAGTCAGTTGGCGGATAGTGACAAGAAAGCTTTCTTGCCACTATATCCATTGTGACTTTCGTCTTACAGCTTTTCGAGTAATAATAATTTTCCGATAAAAGTAGAGTTTCTAATTTCAACCCTGAGGAAATTTCCAATGAAAAAAGCAGCATTGTCTGTTATCAGTTTGTTGTTTGCGGGAGCCGTAGCTCTTGCTCAGGTTTCAACACCAGCTCCGCCAAGAACCGTAGTTCAGCCACCAATGCCACCAGGAGCAAATCCTAATTCACAGTACCGTCTTGGGCCCGATTCACTGCCACAGGAAGGTGTGCCCAAAGGTGAAATTCGCGGGCCATTTGTGCTGCCCAGCAATGCCTATCCCGGCACGCAACATACGTACTGGGTTTACGTTCCGGCACAGTATGATCCGGCGGTTCCAGCGGCGCTGATGGTGTATCAGGATGGTCAGGCTTTCAAGGAAGAATTCGGCGACATTCGCGCGCAGAACGTGATGGACAATTTGATTTTCCGCCGCGAGATTCCGGTGATGATTGGTGTCTTCATCAATCCCGGTCGCACGCCGGAACAGCCCGAACCGAACGCGCAGGAATGGGGAGATCGTACAACCAATCGTCCGACGGAATACAACACTCTTGATGATAAATACGCACGGGTCATTACCGAAGAATTAATGCCTGCCTTGAATAAGGATTACAACATTTCCAAAGACCCAGAGATGCATGGCATTGGCGGTTCAAGCTCCGGCGCAATCGCTGCTTTTACTGTAGCGTGGGAGCGTCCAAATCATTTTCGAAAAGTGTTGAGCAATGTCGGAAGCTTTGTGAATCTGCGCGGCGGACACGTCTATCCTGAAAAAATTCTGGAAAGCGAAAAGAAACCGATTCGCGTATTTTTATGTGATGGACGTAACGACAATCGTGGACTTCGCAACGGCGTGTATGATGAAAAACGCGACTGGTTCTATCAGAATATTCGGATCATGAAAGCGCTGACGCAAAAAGGCTACGACGTAAATTATACGTGGGGTATGAATTTGCATGGACAAAAATTTGGCGGTGCGATTATGCCGGAAATGATGCGCTGGTTATGGCGCGATGCGACCAATCCTTCGACGGATGTGAATGATATGATGGAACGTGCCTTCCGTCCACCGACTGCGAAGAAGAATTAAGCATCTCACTCCAAATGAAAGTGGCGCGAGTAAAGATCTCGCGTCACAAGACTTACTTTATATTCTAATAATGAAATAATTGATTTTAAATGGTGCGCCCGGAGGGATTCGAACCCCCGACCCTTAGATTCGAAGTCTAATGCTCTATCCAGCTGAGCTACAGGCGCATTCGAAGTGTCGATGCCTTCATTTTTACCATAGGCTGCGTGAGACGGCAAACTCATGACTGAATGATGAGTGCGATGGCACGGGTTGATTTTTTTAGTTATGACAGAAGAATGATAAATTAATAACATCTTTGAAAAAAAAGCTGGCTACTGGAAACGGTTCTTTGTATAATGTTAGACATTGGATTTTTCAAATATTCAATTCGGTCTGGCACAGTGTCTCACCACACTATGTTGGAGTCATCGCGCGGTTCAGCGCAAGATTTTTGATTACAGGTGAATACGCACTTATTAAAAGGCACTGGTCTTTTGATAAACTATTTTGGGGATTATACCGACCTCATTTGAGTTAAGCTTATCCGTCAATGTGCTAAAAAAGAAGCTTTGCTCCTTCCCGGTTATAATTCTGCTCCGCCGCCTTTACGGCAGGAAGTTGGCATAAACAAGCGCGATAGGCTTCCCCTGGCAGATCGCTTTATCCAAATTATTTTGAATATTTTCTGAACAAGAATGTGTCTGGCACATCAGAGTTGTAATTAAACAACCATCTTTTTCAGAGCATTTATAAAATACGCGTCAATAAATTTGTCAATGACATAATTGGCGCCTCAGGTTAACCATCCACATTACCTGACCACCTCACCGGATTTTATAATGAAAGCAGTACCTACGAAGTCTTGGAAGTCGTTGCTCGAAAATAATGACGATGCAACGCTGTGGCAATCACTCCACCGTCTCGTTTCAATCCATCCACTGATCCGCTCAGCGCAACGCAATCAACACAATGCCAAAAATACAACTTCGCTTTTATCCCTTCCGGATTTAACGCAGGACTTGTATGTATTGTTGTTGGAGAAGTCGCGCTTCAAACATTATTTGCAGGATGAGATGAGCGATACAGAAATTGAACGCGAAATTTTTCAGGTCGAATTGACCAACATGCTCATCGGGACATTACGTCGTAAGCAACCTGAAAATTATCGAATTGTCAGACGAATTAGCGGCTTACTCGAGTCAGATGCAAGGTTTAAAATTTTCCGTACACCGGAAGCTCATCAAACCGCACGCTATCGTCAGGCAGTCAACGTAGTCTATGGTTTATGCGAATGGAACTCAGACAAATCAATCAAAGACGTGGCGCAATTAGAAGAATTAATGTCTAACGTTCCTGCCAGAATTCGTAATCGTCGCCGAGTCGGATGCAAAGGTGATGCTCAGGTAATCGTAACTAATCAGGAATTGGTAGAATTATTAGAAGAAATTTTTAAGCAATTGGATTCCCCTATTTCCTTGCGAACCCTACGAACGCTAGCCTTATCCAAGCTTCCTATCTATGACGCTGAAGTATCTTCAATAGACCAAATGTCAGAACAGGTGGCAGGCTCTCATTCTTGGGAAAAAATGATTATTTCCAAAAATGATTGCCCGGAAGGAATTAACCTGCGCCGCGAAGAGGAAATGCTGGCTCGTCGTGCTGCCCATGATTTTTTGGCAAAAATTGATCGCATGACACGTTTTCAACCGCTACGAACTGAAAAATTCTGGCGCATTTTATGGCATTACTACTTTGATCCGAGCGAACCATCTCAACTGGTTATTGCTAACATCGTAGAAATGTCTGATTCCTCAGTAAGTGATTATCGTCGAAAGATGGAACAGGAGATGCAAAAATATCTTTTGCGCTCATTTACTTCGGAACAATTAAGTTGCTTTGCTGAAGAGCTATCGGGTCAACTGAAATGGAGACTTACCAAAGCGAATCGAGCCGAACAGCAAAAAGTACAAAAGAAATCTGATTTCTCTAGTTGGGGTAATTTCAATAACTATTCTTCATTAGCTTCATTTGATAACCTTCCTGTTGTCTAATTTGCAGTTAGACATATAGAGTTCACCTTTTATTGCTAAAACAACGCATTAAAAAGTGAGCTCTATATTTTTTTCTTTACTAATTATTGAAACGCGAACAATGCTGTCATAAAGATGCAACGAATTTCCTCTTGTCTAAATTCTAACTTCAAGGCTATTATTTGAGTTAAGGTTGGGCCTCACGTATAAAGTCCTTAAAACACTGGAACCTGCGAGATAACCAGGGACACTGCTTTTTATGTTAATCCCTTCGTGAGGAACCAATCTTTCTCATCAAAGATCATATTGAAAGCACATTAAACTTGAATATTGAAAGTTCACAATACAATCAAAACAGTCACCCCGTAGTTTCAACGACGATGGAAGATAGAATACTTAATGCGTTGACAGTTGACGTTGAAGATTATTATCAGGTCGAAGCCTTTTCTCAGGTTATCCGTCGTGAAGATTGGCCTCAATGGGAATCACGAGTGGAGAGAAATACAAATATTTTATTGGAAATTTTCGCGCGCCAGAATGTTAAAGCCACCTTCTTTACGCTGGGATATGTCGCTGAGACATCGCCTAACTTAGTGAAGCAGATCGCAAGTGCCGGACACGAAGTTGCTTGTCACAGTTATCATCATCGTCTTATTTACCAACAAACTCCTGAAGAATTCAGACAAGATGTCAGAAAATCCAAGCAACTACTCGAGGATATAATTGGTGTTCCAGTCATCGGCTATCGAGCTCCGACTTATTCCATCACTGAAAAAAGCTTATGGGCGTTAGATGTTTTGATCGAAGAAGGTTTCAAGTACGATTCGTCTATCTTTCCCACCAAGCATGATCGCTATGGCATTCCGGATGCTGAAAGATTTCCGCATGTGCTACATCGTGCGGCTGGCACAATTATTGAATTTCCGCCTTCGACTGTGCAATTAAATGGTATAAATGTTCCAATTTCAGGTGGCGGATATTTTCGGTTGCTGCCATATAAGCTTTTTAAATTAGGATGGCAGACCATTCATCGGCGTGAAGCTGAACCAGCAATTTTCTTTTTGCATCCTTGGGAAATTGACCCTGAACAACCTGTTGTACCTGGTACAAGGTTAAATATCTGGCGGCATCGGGTAAATTTAAATCGAACTGAAAGAAGACTTAATCAGCTTCTGAAAGATTTTTCTTTCGCTCCCGTTAGTCAGGTGTTAGAAAGTAGAAATTTAAATTTGCAGGCAAAGGTACTGGCGTTGGCAACGAATTAATTGGGGAAGTATTGTGGAATCAGCAACTGCACAGAAGGTAGAATCAGTTAACTCTGCAAAATTACAATCAGTCAAAGTCCGAGCTTTTCAGGAACAGGACTTATCGGCATGGGATAAATTTGTGGCAAATGAAGTCTCTGCGACCTTCTGTCACAAGAGCGGATGGGGTCGGGTTGTGGAAAGTGTCTGGAAGCATCCTGCTTATCATTTGCTGGCCGAACGCGGAACTGAAATAACCGGTGTCTTACCACTTTTTCATGTCAAAAGCCGATTGTTTGGTTCAATGCTGGTTTCATCACCCAATGCTGTTTATGGCGGGGCTGTTGCCATAGATCAAATTTCTGCCGAAGCCTTAGTTGCCGAAGCTAAAAAGATCGCCGTCAAATTACAGGTAGACTTTCTAGAATTACGTGATGCTTTTGAGAACGAATCTGTCGACCCTGAATTACATCGTAAAGATTTATACTTCACGTTTTCTCATCCCATCTCGACCGATGAAGACGCTCTGATGAAAACCTTTCCCCGCGATATCAGAACCATGATTCGCAAAGGGATCAAAAATGAGCTGACGGCACAGTTGGGGCGCGAAGAATTACTGGATGAATTCTATGAAGCCTATGCCACCAGCGTGCATCATCTGGGAACTCCGGTTTTCCCAAAAAAATTATTTGCCACGTTTTTGTGTGAGTTTCCGAATGAAAGTGATATTCTCCTGATTCGACAAGGTGATAAGGTCGCAGGCGGGGTATTAAATTTTTATTTCCGCGATACTGTGATGCCCTATTACGGAGGCGCTTACGGTGAGTTTTATCGAGCCGGCATCAACAATTATATGTACTGGGCATTGATGCAATCGGCAGCCGCGCGTGGCTATACACGCTTCGATTTCGGTCGCAGCAAAAACGCCACTGGCGCGTTTGAATTCAAACGTGGATGGGGAATGCAAATGACTGCTTTACCCTATCAATTTTATCTCGTTAAAGCACAGGAAATGCCGAATCTGAATCCGACAAATCCAAAATACGAGATGATGATTAATATTTGGAAAAAGTTACCCTACAGCGTAACTAAAATTATTGGTCCGGCACTGGTGAAGAATTTTCCTTAAGGAAAAGGTGAGGGTGTTAACAATTGCGCAGTAAAAAGCTTAAATCCCCCAATCTTACTGATTCCCCGTACTACAATGTCTTTTTAAGCTAACCACAAAAGCAATGAGAGTGCTCCACGTTTTAGATCATTCATTACCCTATCTGAGTGCGTACAGTTTTCGCAGTAGCTACGTTATTTCTAACCAGCGTCAGATAGGCTTAAATCCGGTGGTGTTAACATCACCGAGCCATGAAAGTCCGGGCGAAGATTTTGAAATTCTTCAGGGAGTTCAGCATCATCGTTCCAAGTGGCCGGGCTTTCATTTTTTGCCGCAACCGCGCTTCGTCCCGTTGTTACGCCACGAAGCTTATTTGGCGGCATTGGCAAAGCGAATTGTTCAGGTCGCACGTGATTGCGATGCCGATTTGATTCATGCGCATTCACCGGCTCTGAACGGATTAGCAGCCCGACGCGCCGCTCGTTATTTGAAAAAACCCTGGATTTATGAACTGCGCTATTATGAGCAGGATGCTGCTGTAGATAGTGGACAAGCGAATCCTTATAGTTTGCGGTACAGATTTGCGCGATGGATGGAAGAACGGGCGATTAAAGAGGCAGACCTGACAATTCTGACTTCGAACTCAATGCGCAATGAATTAATGGCGCGTGGCTTTTCAGCCAAGAAATTATTGGAAGTTCCCGAAGGCGTCGACACGCAGGTTTTTAGTCCTCGTCCACAAGATGTGGAACTGGTTGAAAAACATCAGTTACAAGACAAAACGGTCATTGGCTTCATTGGTTCTTTTTATAAATATGAAGGTCTTGAACGATTAATTCAGGCGATGAATTATTTGCTGCGCGAACGGCGTGACATCAAGCTGATTCTGGCTGGATCAGGCGAAACAGAAGCATTTTTGAGAACGAGAATTCCTCGTGAATGGAATGAGCATTTTATTTTCACAGGACGCATTGAACAGGAAGAAATTCTTCGTTATTACTCGGTCATTGATATTTGTGTCTATCCCCGGTTGAGTACGCGGATGACAGAATTGACAACTTCGATCAGGCCGCTGGAAGCAATGGCGATGGAGTGTGCGGTGATCGGCAGCAATGTTGGTGGAATGGCGGAATTACTTCGTCATAACAAAACTGGATTTGTTGTTGAGACCGATGATAAAGTTGCTTTAGGCGCACGGATTTCACAGTTGGTGAATAATCCGATTGAGCGCAAAGAATTAGGTAAGCGGGCGCGAGCGCAAATCATCAAACAACGTGATTGGTCGCAAATCGCTATTAAATACGCTGAGATTTATCAACGGCTGGCTCCGCTAAAAGGTGTCAGATTATTAAACGGGGTAAGCGTCCCCGAAACAGAAGCCCAGACCTGGCAAGAAAGCCAGCCATCTGAAAGTCAAACAAAAATCTAGTTGTATTCGGTATAATTTCTTGAGCGAACGCGAGCCGAATCATCTTCACCTTAATTAGTCGCTGAAGCTCACTGCTAAATTGCCTGGTCGCATTAGCAAGGAAACAGGAGTTTGAAAATATAGATATGTCTGCTACAGCAGTTGACAAGAAGGTCACATCAGAGGCTCTCCTCACTACTCCCCCACCTCACGACGTCGAGCATTCGGATCAGGAGCTAAAGGGAAATGTTGAGTGGAGTAATAGTACTTTTTCCCATCTCAAAGAATTAATTAATCATCGCGAACTACTTCAATTAGTAACCGAGCGTGAATTAAAAGTCCGTTATAAGCAAACAGCTTTGGGCGCAGTCTGGGCGGTCTTGCAACCACTCTCGCTGATGTTGGTGTTTGGATTATTCTTTTCGTACTTTGCCGGCATGAAAGGCGACACCGGAATGCCGTATGCGTTATTTTCCTATACTGGATTACTTGCGTGGACGTTCTTTTCGACTTCGATGTCATTCGCCATTCCCAGTTTGATTACGAATTCTTATATCATCACCAAGATTTATTTTCCGCGTGAAATTATCCCGCTGTCCTGTGTCCTGGCGGCCTTCTTTGATTTCCTTGTGGCGTCAGTAATTTTTATCGGCTTGCTGATTTTCTATCACGATCAGGTCACGATTAATTGGAACCTCCTCTTTGTCGCGCCGGTGATGCTGATTCAGTTACTTTTCACGATTGGCATGGGATTTTTGCTTTCAGCCTTCACGGTACTCTATCGTGACGTTCGTTATGCGATGCCTTTAGTGATTCAAATCTGGATGTTTGCCTCTCCGATTTTGTACCCTGCCTCACGCATCAGAGATAAAAGCGAAACACTTTATACGGTTTATATGACACTCAATCCGATGGCCGTCATTATTGACAGCTATCGTAAATGTGTCGTTCAGGGCTTAACTCCTGACCTGAAATTGCTGGGCATTGCGACAGCTATTTCGCTTTTCCTTCTCTGGGGTTCCTATAAATATTTCAAGCATCTGGAACGTGAGTTCGCAGATTTGGTATAAATAGTTTCGAGTTTTGGGTTTCGAGTTTCGAGTTTGACAACTCAAAACCCAAAACTCAAAACCCAAAACTCCTTAATTCAGTTATTCAATAAGTCTTCGTACAAAAACTTCAGACGTTCCCGCAAAAACAACACCGCATACCGCTTGCGGCTGATAAGTGTGGCCACGCTCACCCCGGTAGCCCCCGAAATATCTTTAAAAGAAATGCCCTCCATTTCATGCTGTATAAAAACAGTGCTTTGTTCTGCCGGCAGTTCATCCAGGGCAAGCTGCAGCTCTTCCCAAAATAAATTGCGCAGGTAAGTTGTTTCCGGCGAGTCTCCGGTGGAAGCCAGCAGGTCCTTCCAGTTAAAGCTGTCTTCCTCATCGCCGCCGGCAGGCTGCAGGTCGTCTATCAGCGGCAGCACCTGCCTGCGGTAGCGGTCGGTAATTTTGTTGCGGGCCACGGCAAACAGCCAGCCGGTTACCTGTTCTATTGGTTGGGTATTGCCCGCAAACTGGTAAAATACTTCCTGCAAAATATCTTCGGCATCCTCGTTATTGCTGATGCGTTTTTTTATAAAGCCCAGCAGCCGGCTGCTGATAGCTTTAATTTGCTGCGTAAGTGATTGGTTCCTGGCTGCGGTCATAGCAGTTGTTATCGTCAATGCATCGGCCATCTATAAAAGTGTAGACGGATGAAGATGGATAATATTTTAAAATGGGCAAATTTTTTTTTTGAAG
>JAYTCQ010000247.1:0-25308 GCA_043736395.1 Blastocatellia bacterium
TTTTATTTGGGGGCGAAATTCTCGCAGTCTTGTAAATTCACTCATATCCTTTTACTTTATTCCTTCTCTTTCTCTTTTCAAAACCCCTACAAGATTAGCTACTAATGGGGCCGATATGATTGACTCTAACGAGAAATTTTTAAGCAATCCTCGTACCAGTCGTCGCCTTCTTTCATTTCGCAGGGATTTAAGATAAAAGTAAGTCCTCAAATGATAATTGAGTTTTCAGCATTTAGTATCTTGAATAAAATTACTGTCTATTTTTGAGTCGCTCTGTCGTCGGTTCGACTCGAATAGTGACGGGTTGGAGTTGTTCGAATTGCTAAATACTAAGAAATGCTCAATAAAATTGCGGAACGGAGCTTGCAATGAAAAGCATCTGTAGACCCGTTCCAAAAAATCGAAAATTCGTAAATTCGATAGAAAAGATGTTGCACAATTTTTAGTTGGGTTGCTTTGAATTTCTCAGAGTTCAAGTCACCTGCGCCTCAATCTATAAGTTAGTGCTACCAAACTATCAAGGAGACCCAAAAATGAGAACCCAAGTCAATAAGGCTTTGAAGATTTTTTTGTTGAGTGTGGCCGTACTTGCAATCTGCATTGGTACTAAGTTGAGTGAGTCACCTGCGGCAGCTCGAAGTTTGACCCCCGTCCCCATTTCTCGGACGGCTGCGCCAGCTTTTGGCGCTGTCCCTGCGGAGCCAACCTGTACTGGTTGTCACCGTGACGCTAATAATGTGGCAAATTCGCTTTTGAATTTGAATAATCCGACGACCGGCGGAAAGATTGAAATTTTAGATTTACCAAATAGTTATATTCCTGGTCAGGAATATACGCTTAAAGTTGCTGTCTCTCAGATTGAGCCAAGTGCTGTCAAACTTGGCTTTCAATTAGTAGTCTTGGATTCAACAGGTAATTCAACCGGAACGTTAACTGACATAGATGCGACGCGCACGGCTGTACTCGCGACACCTGCCGCACCTAACTATAATGGGACAACGCGAATCTACATTTCTCATTTCACGTCAGCCGCGCCACAAACCGGCACAGTTGCGACTTCGGTGAATAGATCAGAATGGTCGTTCAAATGGAAAGCGCCTGCCACCAGAGTAGGCAAGATTGGATTTTATGCCGCTGGCAATGTCACTAATGGCGGTGGATCAAATGCCGGGGATCAAATCTATACGACTTCTGGTCTTTTGACGCCTGATGTTGTGACGCAAAACGCAGCCAGCGGCACGGTGGTTGATCTGACAGCGGGCGGCGTCGGCTCGGCATATGGAGTTGACTTAGCAACGCAAACGGTTACTGGTACTGACACTGATGCCGCAACGCCTGGAATTCAACTGCCTATCGTCTTAGGCGGAACTTCGGTGAGAGTCAGGGATATGAACATGAATGATCGTGCCGCCAGATTATTTTTCGTTTCGCCCGGACAGGTTAACTATCAGATTCCAAGCAATACAGCGGTGGGCAATGCGGAGGTTACCATTACCAACGGTGATGGAATTATCTCTACTGGCAAGATAAAGGTTTCAGCAGTTTCGCCGGGTATTTTTTCGGTCACTTCAGATGGAAATGGTTTGGCCGCAGCGCAAGTTCAAAGAATCTCGGGAACCACTTCCACTTTTGAACCTATCACGCAATTTAGTACGGGAACCTGGTCAGCTATTCCGATTGACTGGAAAAATGCGACAGATAGTCTGTATCTTGTGCTGTACGGAACAGGACTGCGTAACGTTATGGCACTCGGCAATGTCGGCGTAAAAATTGGAACAACGACTTTACCAGTTCAATACGCTGGCCCGCACGGGACATTTGTAGGTGTTGATCAGGTCAATATTTTGTTGCCACGAACCTTGGCGGCAAGTGGAGCAGTTGACTTAATTTTGACAGCAGAAGGCAAAGCTGCCAACACTGTCAAAGTTAACTTTAAATAAGCTTGAGTTTAGTTTTAGAAGAAGTGATTCTACAGGCTGGTATACTTATTCAGCCACCAAAAAGGCCGGCGGTTGAATAATCATATTTCCGCTAAGCCTGGAGAATCAGTTCTAAAACTAATGCAACGCACTCGATTTGCAGGCTTTGTTTCGAGACTTCAGGGGAGGTTAAGAAATGTTAGCAACTGATACCTGCGAATCGAGTGCGTTTGTTTTTTTGGCGTAACTCAATACAATTCTCTCCTATGGTGAAATCAACTTTTAGCCTCGGAATCTTTCTTCTTCTGTTGAGTTCGCTCTTTGTCGAAGTCACCGCACGTCCGTTTCAACGCACCAGGGTTACGGCGCGCATTGAACTGCTAAATTCCAAGGCTAAATCTTTGAATGGGAAAATTGACGCCAGCGGAGTTGTCATCTGGTTGGACGCGCCCGGACTGGCCAGTGGCAAGCCTGTTCGTCAACGTCTAAGAATGGATCAACGCGGGAAGCGATTTCTGCCGCATCTGTTAGTCGTCGAGCGTGGTGCCGAAGTTGATTTCCCGAATTCTGATCCTTACTTTCACAATGTATTTTCCCTCTTCAATGGCAAGCGTTTTGATCTGGGCTTATATGCCAGCGGAGAATCACGTCCTGTGCTTTTTAATCGTACCGGAGTCTCGCAAATTTTTTGCAATATTCATCCGCAGATGAGCGCTGTCATTGTGACTGTCGACACTCCATACTTTGCCCAGAGTAATCAATCCGGGATCGTGAATCTGACAGATATTCCTGAAGGAAAATATCAACTGAATGTTTGGCACGAGCGTGCCACACCGCAGGAACTTTCAGCGCTGAAACGTACGGTCAATATTGGCGCGAGTGGAACCGTTGATCTGGGAGTAATTCGGATTAACGAAGCTGGCTACATTCCAGCGCAACACCCCAACAAACACGGAGAGCATTACGACAACGAACGAAATCGCCCCGCTTATAAAAAATAAGGTACGATAGGCGTCCCCGCCTGTCGCATGCGTGCATTACTTACCCGGCGCGAAACACCTGACAATTGCGACAGGCGGGGACGCCTATCGTACCTGGATCAATCATGTCTGCTCCTTCTTCCAAGCTTTCCAGCCTCACCCTGCGAACCAAGCTCTTCATTACATCGGCACTGCTGGCGACCGCGATTTTATTGATCGCCGCGTGGGTCATCAATAATCAAGTCGTTCGACAGGCGCGCCAACAGGTCAGAACTGAAGTCGAAGATTTATTGCCTGTCTACGACTCGATCTGGGATGAACAACTCAGAAGCCTGACTGCGATTGGCACGACTATGGCGAATGCTTCGATTACGAAAACCGTGCTCGGAAATTCGATGGCAGCCAAAGATCGAGAAACCCTGCGCGAAATGATCACGGATTTGAGCAGTGAAAACACTTCGCAAATTGATTTGATTTTAATCAGCGATGGAGCCGGGAATATTTCTTTTGCTGAAATAAACGGGCAGCAAACAAATCTTGCCGAACATATTTCTTCCGTCAAAATGGTTTCAGAAAGTCAGCAGCAAACCTCAGCCGTAGTGATTCTAAACGGCAAACTTTATCAATTGACACTCACCCCAATTCTGTTGCAATCGGAAAATCCGGAGTATCAGAACACGCTGGCCGTGCTCGGCGTCGGGGCAGAACTCAATCGCGCCAAAGCCACCAAAATTCAAAGTCGCATTCACAGCGAAGTTGTATTTCTAGCCCAGGATCGAATCTATGCTTCTTCGCTGGAACCGCAGGCTGAAAATCGGTTGGCTCCAATTCTGGCTACTTCCGACATTGGTCGCGCCGAAGTGAAAAGCCCGATTGAAATGAAAATTGAAGATCGTTTGAGCCTCACATTTTCGCGGCAACTACTCGATTTTCAGCATCAACGAATTGGACAGGTCATCGTGATTCGATCCCTTGAAGAATCCGGAAAACTGTTTAGCTCAATTTCCAATGTGCTGTTGCTACTTTGGACAATGAGCATCGCAGCCGCATTTCTATTGAGTTATTTTATCGCTGGCAGAATTACGCAGCCTGTCAAATCCTTAATTGAAAGTACGCGCGAAGTGGGCAAAGGAAATTACGACCACGAAATTAAAGCCGCTTCGCACGGCGAACTAGGCGAACTCGCAAACGCGTTTGATTTGATGAGGCGTTCACTGCGCAGTTCGCAAAGTGAATTATTGAAACAGGAAAGACTTGCCACAATTGGTCAGATGGCGTCATCAATTGTTCACGATTTACGGAATCCTTTGGCGGCGATTACGACCGCTTCAGAGCTTTTACAACGCGAAACGCTGGCCCCGGATCGTCGGCTGTCGTTACTGGAAAATCAGATGAAAGCGGCGCAGCGTATGAAAGTGATGCTGGCTGAATTGTTGGACTTTTCACGCGGAAATTATCAGCTCAAGCTGGAGCCTCAACCGCTGTTGCCAATCATCGAACGGAGTGTGAAGAATCTCTTGCCACAACTACGAGCCAGAGTAAAAATGTTGATTGAAGTTCCGCCCGATTTGGGTGTTAAAGTTGACGAAGAGCATCTGGGACGGGTGATAGACAATCTTTTATTAAATGCTTGTCAGGCGATTCCCAAAGATAGAAATGACGCACAGGTCACGATCAACGCCACGAGAGAAAACTCAGTCGTGAAAATTTTGATTGAAGATAATGGAACCGGAATTCCAGATTCGATTCAGGGTCGTTTATTTGAACCATTTGTCAGTCAGGGCAAGTACGGCGGAACAGGTTTGGGATTGGCTATTGCTCGCGGAATTACTGAAGCGCACGGCGGAAAGATTGGCGTGGATCAGACTTCTTCAAAGGGTACAAAAATATTTTTGACTTTGCCTTATCATCACGAGGGATGATTTATGTCCATTAAAGTTTTATTAGTTGACGACGATGCGGAATTTCGCTCCATCACCGCGATAGCGCTTGAAAGTGAAGGCTGCGAAGTTCTGGAAGCCACGGATGGATATGCCGCCCTTGAGGCATTACAATTCGAAACGCCGGATGTAGTTGTATGCGATCTCGTCATGCCGGGCTTGGACGGCACCGAACTGTTTCGACGGATTCGCCATAATCCATCGCTTGCAAAAGTTCACCTTTTATTACTCTCAGGCTTAATTGAACCGGACGGTTCAGGGTGTCCTTCACAGCATCACGCAGATTTTTTTATGAGCAAACAGTCACATTTTAAACAGCTTTTTCAACAAATAAAATTATTGGCTTCGTGCTTGATCGTATTGTTTTTATTGGGTGCGACAAGCTTTGCTCAGCCCGCTACACCTTCGACAAATCCTAATGAGGAATTAAAAAATCAATTACAACGAGTAATTACACTTGCCGAAAAAGCGCAGGATGAAGTCAAACAAATTCGAATCCAAAATGAGCAATTGTTACAGCGATTGGAACAAAATACGACTGAGCTGCAACGGCTGCGGCAGGCTGTGATGGGCTTGAATGATAAGACTTCAACAGCAGATAAAAATCTAAATACAACTCCTGATCTGAACGCATCACTCGAGGCACTAACTGAAAAAGTAGACGTTCACGAAGCCCAAATCAAAGAACAGGCACAAACCAAAGTCGAGAGTGATTCTAAAACCCGGGTCAAAATTTTTGGGACGATTCTGGCAAATACATATTTAAATACGCGTGATTCAACGCTCAACGATGTGCCGCTGTCAGCTCCGAATGCGAGTTCAACGATTCGCAAAAACAACGTCGGGGCTTCACTGCGTCAAAGCAGATTTGGAGTTCTTTTAAATGGCCCGCGCCTCGGAAAATCATTAGGCGAAGCTCAGGTCAGCGCCGAGGCTGAGTTTGATTTCTGGGGCGGCGATAACAGTGACGTGCTCGGTTCGTTGAGAATCATGACTGCTTCAGCGCGACTTGACTGGGAGCGGACTTCATTGATCGTCGGTCAACGTGGCCCGATGATTTCTCCGCGCAACCCGACGTCACTCGCGGCGGTTTGGTTTGCCCCATTAACCGGAGCGGGGAACTTATGGCAATGGCGTCCGCAGCTGCAAGTTGAGCATCGGATCAAGTCAGGTAACAATTCCGAATTTCAGCTGCAAGGCGGATTGATCATGCCGTTCGGCGAAACGCTGCAAGGCAATGTCATCGAAGGCGGCTTTGGGTACGAGTCACGTTTAGGCTTTCATCGGGCGCTGGATTCGGATAAACAGATTGAGTTAGGTTTTGGTGGCTACATTCAAAAACGCCCGTTTTCATTGGATCGCAGGGTGAATTCATACGCACTTACCGGAGATTGGGCAATTCCGCTTGGCTCAAAATTTGATTTGTCAGGCGAAGCATATTTTGGTCACGCGAATAATTTAGGCGAACCCGCTGGCATCCCGAATGAACGGGAGTACGCATTTACCGGACTGCTAAGCAATCCCGCCACCAGACTGCGGGGTGTCAGGTCAATCGGAGGTTGGTCGCAAATCGCCTATCACGCGAGACACGATCTGGATTTCAATTTCGCGTACGGACAAGACGAACCGCGAAATTCTGACATCCGTTTTGGCTTAACAACCGCGAACACCCGCTTCAAAAACCAAGCCGCCTTCGGAAATTTCATCTGGCAGTTACGCCATAATTTTTTAGTGTCATTGGAGTATCGAAAACTCTGGACAGATTATTCCACGGGCAGGCAAGCGGCGGGACATTTCAATTTGGCGTTTGGGTATACGTTTTAAATGCAGAAGCCCGCACGGAGTAAGGGCGCCTTTACTCCGCGTAGACTTCGGCTTGGAAAGAAAATATCTCCACGAATAAAAAACTGCTTGACAAAAAATATTAGTAGGATCATTCTGCGCCCTGTCCACCAAATACACAGATTAAATTGAATTCAGAAGACACGAGACCTTACTTGATTTTTTAGGATTGCGTTCTCAATCCACCCAGCTAATTTTCATAGCCATCACTTTAGCCATCGCCTTTACGCGATTTTAAAAGCTTTTCTTAACCATTGTGAAAGCAGCCAGAACGCTTGAACGCAAGCTGCTTTTTTAACGGAGACGAATTCAATGCAATTTCTTACCCCCCCCGCAACTCTCATGCCAGAGTAGTAGCTAAGCAAATTCTTTCGCTTGTAATCTCGTACGTGCTGATTTTCTCGAGCGCGACGACTGTCACTTCTGCCACGGTTCGGGCACAAGCGGTTGATACGCCTGAGACTCCGAAATTAAAAGTCAGCACGGGTGAAGCGGTACTCCGAACAACGGAACCACCGATTAAGAATTTGCCGAGCATGGATGAAATGAAGCGCAAGGGGAAAGAAAACGATGATGCTGGCAAAATTCATAAAGTGAAATCAGATGCCGAGAAATTGCCCCAGGCCGTGCGCTGCCGTCCTGCTGACAAGGATTGTCAGGAGTATTGGAAGAAACAGGGAATAACCATCAACGAACATCGGCTTCCTGCCGCCAGTGGAAACGCAAACCAATTCATTCGCCAATCTCATTGCCGCAAATCAAAAGCCATTCGATTCATTCGCCCATTTATTTTCCAGCGACATTCCGCCAGGCTTTTCCGCGTACCGACCACCAACCACCGATCACCGCCCACCCTCGGCGGTCGCCGCCGCGATGATGATGCAAACCGGCGTGACGTATGGAAGCTGGCAAACAGAGATCACACAGCGGCGCAATGAAACCGGCAGTGATAGTCTGTTTTCGGGTAACTATCATTGGAGCGTTCCCATCGTTGGATTGCCCGGACGCGCCGGACATGATTTCGGGTTAGCCTTGTCCTACGATTCGCGCGTCTGGGTGAAAACATCCGGTGGCATGATCCTCAACGGCAATGATTATTTATTGGGGAATCCGGGAACGGGATTTAATGTGGGCTTACCCGTGATGGATCCCGCGCTGCATTATGCTCGCAGCGGAGCCACGGCCTATACGCTTATGATGCCGTCAGGAAAAGCGCTTGAATTGATTCGGCGCGGCGGCAATACCGCGTTTCAGATTTACGAATCGCAGGATGGATCATTGCTGCGGATGTCCGTTAGCGCGGATCGGCGTCTTTATTTTCCGAACGGCACACGCATGATTTTTAACGGCAATGGACAATGCCTGGAAATTCAGGATCGCAATGGCAATCTGATTATCGCCGCTTATGATGCGCCGGGCGGAAATTTGTCAAAAGTGACTGATACGCTGGGACGTGAAATTAATTTTGTCTACAACGCTTATTTTCAGATTTCAGACATTACGCAATCCCGCCGCGATGAAAATAATCTTGAGGTCACGGTGACGTTAGCGCAGTTCGGTTATGTTGATGTTCCGGTCAAAACGAACTTTAGCGGCACTTATACTTCCATTCCCCAGAATTCTTTGCTGCCGGTGCTGAAAACCGTCCAATTGGCAAGCGGCTCGGTGTATAGCTTTGAGTATAATTCCTACGCGCAGGTACGATTAATTCATCATCTGGCTCCGCTGACGACGAATTCAAATCCCAATAATTTAAGCACGGATTATCGGCTGCTGTCCGCGACTTCATATAATCTTCCCAGCGTGACGACACCCGGGGTCAACACCCCGCAAACCGATTGTCCGCGTTTCACCAAACGTCTCGATGACGCGGCGGATTGGGCGAGCGGTGTGACGACGAATTACTTACGCAGTGGCAATTACGGCGAAGTCACCGCGCCGAACGGGACGAAAACACGAGAATATTATCAGCTCGCGACGTCAAACCCTGAGTCGTGGCTGGATGGACTGGTTTTCAAAACAGAACTCAGCGATGCTGGCACGAACATCAAGCGTACCACCTTAACGACGTGGGAATCGGGGGGCGCAACCACTTGGGGCCCGCGTGTCGTGAACGCGACGGTGACGGATAATGAAAATAATAGCTCGCGGTATTCGGAATATGAATATGGCAGCTAATTTACCTATCACCAGTAAGACCTGGAAAGTAGTCGGTTCCACGATGACAATGTTACAGCTAACGACCACGAGTTATTTGCTGAATTCAACCTACATCACTGGGCCGAACCCAACTACGACGCGCTGGATTGCCGGGTTACCATCTGAAGTCATCAGTATGGTTCCGAATGACGCAGCCGGAACTTCTTTCACTACGCTGTCGCGGACAACCTATGGATATGATCAAACCACGCTGACAGCTACGAGCAGCGGCACGCTCAGCAATCACAATTCGGCGGCGTTTCCGACGACGTTTACCGCGCGAGGAAACCTGACGAATGCGACCACGTGGGACACCGTGAATGCGGGGAATTCAATCTCTACGACCACCAAATACAACACGACCGGCTCACCGATTGAGCAATCGCTTCCGGACAATAATTTGACTGGACGTAAGGCTTTGATCGCTTATGATGATTCGTTCTCAGATGCCACAACCATCAACAACACCTTTGCCTATCCCACGACAGTGACTGATCCTGACGGAAATATTGCGACGGTCAAATATCGTCACGACCTCGGTGCCGTGACGCGGACGCAGGACGCAAAAATGCTGACGGCGGACAACACCAAAGGCATTATCACCAAATACGATCTGGTCGGACGAGTCACGCGGGTAATAAATCAATTCACGAGTGGTTACACCCGCTACACTTACGACACTTCATTGTACTGGGCGAATACCTTTAACAGCACGCAAGTTGTGGCTGACCCTCTGGTGGATGACCTTGCCAATGAGTTCTACAACGGAACGATTTTGGATGGACATGGGCGACCCAGAGCAACCTTTTCTGACCACCCCGGTAGTATTGGGAAACTACGTTCGCAATATAGTATTTACAATAATATGGGGCAACTCGTTCAAACTTCTAACCCGACTGAAGTTGACGTAAATTGGTTGCCTGCCGGAGATGACGTGGCAGGTTACATCTGGTCGCAGCAGACGTATGATTACAAAGGACGCCCCCTTGTCACGACGCATCAGGACAATTCAACGATGACGTATGAATACGGCGGCTGCGGCTGTACCGGAGAAGCGACCGTCACGATTACAGATGAAGTCGGTCGCAAGACGCGGCAGACCAGCGATGCCGTTCTGGATAACGCGATGCAAGTGGATAAAACCGAAGTGCTGAATATGTTTAGTACGACTGTTTATTCCACAACGGCGAGGGTGACGAAACCACTTGAGCGCAAATCCTACACGCTGCAAGCCGCCGGAGAATTACTGGATTATTCCGCGTGTCCGGCTGGTAATTGCAATTCGGCGACGAAACAGCAAACGACGACGACCTTTGATGGCTATGGACGCACCGTCCAAAACAAGCACCGCAACAATCCGGCGCGACGCCATACACAGCTTTGGAATATTACAACGACGGTTCTCTGAAGAAATCTACCGATGCGCGAGGTGCGAATGCGACGCTGCTTTACAATGCGCGTGGACTGACGACAAATATCAATTACGGGACTCCTCCGAGTGGTGTCGAGGCGACGCCGAATGTCAGTTTTTCGTTTGATTCAAACGGCAATCGCCTGACGATGACGGACGGGATGGGCACGGCGAATTATGCCTATGACACGCTCAGCCGCCTGACTTCGGAATCGCGCACGCTGACAGGGTTGTCAGGTAGTTTTGCCATCAACTATGAGTATTATCAGTCAACCGGGCAACTCAAGAAAATCACTGATCCCGCAGGCGATAGTATAAATTATGCCTACGACTTGACCGGACGCGCGACGAATATTACCGGCTCGCCTTTTGGAGGCGTCACCAATTACGCCACAAGCATCAGCTATCGCGCGTCGGGCGCAACCAAGGCCATGACCAGTTCCGTCAATGGCGTCAGTCCAGTTGCTGTTACGATGGACTATGATGCTTCCATGCGCGTCAAAAATCTTCAGGCTGGAGCTGTCAATGTAAATTATTCGTATTTTGCCGACGATAAGTTATATTCTGCCACCAATCCGAACAATGTTTTATTGAATCGTACGTTTAGTTACTATGATCCGAAAGGAAGGATGGTCAATTCGGGTGCGAGTGGTGATCCGAATGCCATCCAGTTTACGATGAATTATTACTATAACGAGTTCGATAATATGACGGCGAGGACGGGAAGGTATTGGTGGATGACTGCTAACACCGGACTTGGGAATTCGGCGGAATATACCAACCATAAAATGACGGGCGGGAATCAGGGAACAGAGGTGTATGACACCGAAGGTAATATGGTCACGACCACTGTGGGGACGACCCAGACGGCAGGGCCGAATAAATACGATGTAGCAGGACGTGTCATCAGCACGAATCCGGATGGACTTCAGACCCATTATTTTGATGGTGATGGGAATGTTGTAAAAATAAGCAATGCGAACGTTCCATCGCAGTATATTATTATTTCCCGTGTGATTGGCGGACGACCCTATACAATCTTAAATAATTCAGGGGCAAAATTGGAAACCTCCGTCTTTGGGAATGGACAAATCCTGGCGCGTCAGGTCACCGCGCTGTTGAATCAGGCAACGGGGATAGCCGCGCCAGGGGTTGAGTTTTTCCATCGTGATCCGCACGGAACGATTGATTTCTCAAAGCAAATTAAATGGATTGACCCGATGGGCGTGACGGGATTCACGCAGACGGCGGCGGGGATTGCCGCGTATCAAGGGAGCTACAATCCGGCTACGGGCAACACTTCGTACAATGGATATACGGGGCTGGGCAATGCGACCAACTCGAATCCCTCGCAAATGGTGACCTGTAAAGACGGCTATGTGACTGTGGATTGCAACTCTTTTTTCAATGGCATCCGCAATGGACAGTATTCGCACATCTGGTTTAGAACGCAGGGACTGCTTGGCTTCGATGAACACACCACGCAACTGGCTACTTCATTTGGCGCGGCAGCGACTACTCGCAATGGACAACCGACAGGCGGGGGTACAAGGACTACGCGTTGGCGCAACGTTATTCCTGGGCAGTCTGATGTTGTACCTAAGTTTGAAGATACAGTTAGTGAAGATGGGTTAATTATCCATGGGCTTTATGATGCCTCCCAATTTGAGGCAGGTGTATCAGATTATTCTGTTCTGGATGTGGATGGTTTACTACCTAAGGTATCTGGAACGAAAGAACAACTTGAAACGTTTAAGTTAGTTCAGACAGAATTTCTTAATCGGTTAAAGAACCCAACTTGCGCATCAATATTTGGCGGAGAGAAAAAAGCATTAAAGCGCTTCAAGAAATTTTCCATTGATTTTGCGAAATTGGACGCTGAAACTAATATGCAGATAAAGAAAAACAAAATAACAATTAATACTGATGGAGCCTTTTTCACATCTCCTGATAATTTACCCAATGTGGTAATTACTTATGACAGAATGGAGCCATATACCGTATCCGATGGGTTTGGAGGCGAGATAAAAGGGGTCGCACGCCCGACAAAGATGTTTCGTTTTGGTATTATTGAAGCTGGTGCATTTGGCCTCTTTCATGAGTTAGGCCATAAATCCAAGATTTATGGTAAGTACAACAAGGATGGGAATGACCCCATTGCCAATGGAATAAATAGCTCAAAGATTTATGATGCTTGCTTTGCTGGTGAGGGGGTAGAATATGGAATGTTTAGAAAATAAATATTGAGAAATCATTATTGAAGTGCATAACTAGGTAAGTATTGGATACATACTTACTGTCTTTACTTTTTAATACAAAAGAGATGATCGAATGAAGATAAGAACGATAATTTTAAATCAAGCATTAATCATTGGGTTATTAATTGTTTGCTTATGCGGGTACCCATTAATGAATACTTCTGCAAAAGTAATAAATGTCAATGATTTGCTTATTGGCTTCAGTCATTCTGATTCTATTAAAGTAATGAGTAAAGTATTACAGGTTAGTTGGTGCTCTAAATCTAATCTAAAAATGGATTTAGAACTCAAGTTTTTTAACGATGGCGATACTCCGGTAATTATCTCAAAAAATAGTGGAATGATTATTCCTAGATTTATTATTCAGTCCACGCTTAATGACGATAGGCGCAAAATAATTATTGATGCAACGCAAACACCCAACATCTCGAATCTAATTTCAATGCGTGTAAATGATTTTAATTCCTTAAATGATTTTATAATTATTGAACCGAAGAATTACTATGTGACAAATAAAACCATCTACGCTTCTCTCGGAAAAAAATCTGCTGAGAAAATAGTAGAAAAAAAGAATATATCACTAATAACGTATTCAAGAATGTGGTTTGATGCTGATGCGTTGATAGCACCGCTTCGTAGTAAGTGGTTGCATAAAGGCTTTCTGTGGTCTGAAAGCCTAATTGCAGCCCCTGCCCCCTTAGTGGTGTCTGATGCAAAAACTAATTTATCAACCTGTAATTAAGCTATGCACGAAGCTCGTGATTGAATAAATAATTGAGTACCTAAGAGCCTGTAACAGAATGAAAGCGCATCTGCCAAAATATGGCATTTTAGCCCCACATTATTCTTTTTGTTACACGCTCTAAGTGATCTTTTGATGACTCTGCTCATGGGTTTCTCTTAATTTCTCCAACACCGAAAAATCTTCCAGTGTCGTCGTATCGCCTGACACTTTTCCTCCGTCGGCGAGTTCTCGCAATAGCCTGCTGATAATTTTTCCTGCTCTGGTTTTCGGTAAGGTATCCGTGAAGCGGATGTTGTCAGGTTTGGCGTTGGCTCCGGGCAAAAGTAGGGCAAACTTTCCAGTTTGCCTGATGGCAGCCGCTTTCGATGAAATCAGGTCAGCTACGACATTCTATAGTTGTTCTCAAAATTGTCAGTGATGGAAAGACGCAAACTGGAAAGTTTACGCTTCAACAACCTAAAAATCATGGTTGCTGGGAAGTTATAACGTTTGTTATAATTAATCTTTGAGAAGGAGAACATCACATGCAAACACTAAAGGTCACAGTCGTCGGGAATTCTGCCGGCGTCGTCCTGCCCAAAGAAATTTTAGAAAAACTCCGCGTCAGTAAGGGGGATTTACTCTACGCCGTCGAAACGAAAAACGGGATTGAACTCACAGCGTACAACCCTGCTTTCGCTGCGCAAATGGAAGCAGCGGAGCGTGTTATGCGAGAAGATAAAGATGTCCTTCGGAGGTTGGCAGAGTAGTGGCAAAGAAATTCACATGGCTCCTTCCAGCAACCGTCTACGCCATTCACGGGCGGCAAATTGCTGAACATGGCGGTGAAGCGGGATTGCGTGATGAAGGTTTATTGGAATCTGCTCTGGCGCGTCCGCAAAATCTTTTGGCATACGGAGAGCCTCGTCCCGATGTTGCCGCACTTGCGGCGGCGTATGCTTTTGGGCTGAGTAAAAATCATCCCTTTGTGGATGGAAATAAGCGCGTGGCTTATGTTGCCGCTCGCACTTTTCTGCTCATCAATGGTTGGGACATTACGGCGACACAAGAAGAAAAATACCTCACCATGCTTTCGCTCGCCGAGGGTAACTTATCGGAAGGAGAGCTTACGGGCTGGATTCGGTTGCGGCTCACTCGGCTCTAATTTTTTCAGTCTGAGAATCCTCATCCTTGATCGCTCAGAGTTCGCGCTTCAGTGTGTGAACGCCTGCGAAGCGCGGCGTTCACACACTGAAGCTTGGACTCTAAACTAAGAACTCTGAACTTACTCGTCGTCTTCACGTAATTTTTCGAGCACTGAAAAATCTTCCAGTGTCGTCGTGTCGCCTGACACTTTTCCTCCGGCGGCTAACTCCCGCAGCAACCTTCGCATAATTTTTCCTGAACGTGTTTTTGGCAATGTATCCGTGAATCGAATGTCGTCAGGTTTTGCAATCGCCCCGATTTCTTTTCCGACGTGATTGCGGAGTTCCTGCTTCAACTCATCGGTGCCTGTGCGTCCGCCTTCGAGGGTGACGAAGGCTACTATCGCGGAACCTTTTAGATCGTCAGGGCGACCGACTACGGCGGCTTCGGCTACGGTGTGGTGGGAGACGAGGGCGCTTTCGACTTCTGCCGTTCCGAGGCGGTGTCCGGCGACGTTGAGCACATCGTCTACGCGACCCATAATCCAGTAATAGCCGTGCTGATCTTTGCGCGCGCCGTCTCCGGCAAAATAGTAGCCGGGGATTTCTGACCAGTACTGCGCTTTGTATCGTTCATCATCGCCCCAAATTGTCCGCAGCATTCCCGGCCAGGGCTTTTTAATGACGAGGTAGCCGCCTTCGTTCGCGCCGCAACTTTTTCCTTCTTTGGTGATGACATCAATCGCGATCCCTGGAATTGGGCGTGTCGCTGTCCCCGGTGTAGTCGGCGTTGCTCCCGGCAAGGGCGAAATCATGATGCCGCCTGTTTCCGTTTGCCACCACGTGTCTACGATGGGGCATTTCGCTTTGCCGATGATTTGGTGATACCACATCCACGCTTCAGGATTGATTGGTTCGCCGACGGTGCCGAGCAATCGCAGTGAAGATAAATTATGTTTCAAAACCCACTGCTCGCCCCATTTAATAAAGGCACGAATCGCGGTGGGCGCGGTGTAGAAAATGTTGACTTTGTACTTATCAATAACCTGCCAGAAGCGATCAGGATTCGGATGATTCGGCGCGCCTTCATACATCAAACTTGTCGCGCCATTGGCGAGTGGGCCGTAGACTACATAGCTGTGACCCGTGACCCAGCCAATGTCGGCGGTACACCAATAAACGTCTTCGTCCTTGAGATCAAAAACTAATTTGGAAGTCATCGCAACCTGCGTCAAATATCCGCCCGTCGTATGCAAAATTCCTTTGGGCTTTCCGGTCGTGCCGGAAGTGTAGAGGATGAACAGCGGATGTTCGCTGTCTAATTCTTCGGCAGGGCAATTGTCATCTACGGTTTCGATGAGTTCGTGCCACCAGTGATCGCGTCCGGGTTGCATGGTAATTTGCGTCCCAGTGCGTTTGTAGACGATGCAGGAAGTCACGGTTGGCGTATGTTTCAGGGCTTCATCTACGGCGGGTTTGAGCTTTACTTCACCGCCACGTCGCCAGCCACCATCGGCAGTGACTACGGCTACGCATTCGCAATCGTTGATGCGGTCTTTGAGCGCGTCAGCCGAGAAGCCTCCGAAAATAATTGTATGCGTAGCGCCGATGCGGGCGCACGCCAGCATCGCAATCGCGAGTTCAGGAATCAGCGGCATGTAAAGGGCTACGCGGTCGCCTGTTTTGACGCCTTGTTTTTTAAGGACGTTCGCAAATTTGCAGACTTCGGTGTGGAGCTGTTGATAGGTCAGCGTACGGGATTCGCCCGGTTCGCCTTCCCAAATAATCGCCGCTTTATTGCGTCGCCACGAAGTCAAATGACGATCAAGACAGTTGTAGGAAACATTTGTAGTCCCGCCAACAAACCATTTCGCGTGTGGCAAATTCCATTCGAGGACGGTATCCCATTTCTTGAACCAATGAAGATTTTCCGCCTGTTTCGCCCAATAACTTTCAGGATCAGCTTCCGCTTCGGCGTAGAGCTTCTCGTATTCGTCCATGCCTTTGACGTGGGCGTTCGCCGTGAATTCCGCAGAAGGAGGGAAGAGGCGTGATTCAGTGAGAGTGGATTCGATAGATAATTCTGACATAAATAAAAACCTTAAAATAAATCAAAAGGCAAAAGGCAAAAATTAAAAGGCAAAGGGGCGGCACTTAATTTTTAACTTTAGCTTTTCCTTTGGCAGTTGCTACTGCTTTCGAAAGTATTTTCTTGAGTTGTTCTGATTCGTCAACTAAGTTTCCTAAATGGTTTTGCTTTAATAATTCCGTACGATGAATCACTCTCAGCCAGTAATTTGTTTCACGAGTTTCTTTGAGAGCAATTTGTAATTTATGAGTAAAGTCAGCATGAGACTCCGCGCCTTGAGCTTCTTCGTAGTTTGCTCCGGGAGAAGTACCGCTTAGCAATAACTGATCGCCAATTCTTCTGCCCGCAATTGAATTTGGCATTAACTCTACAAACCTAATAATTCGAACCGCAAAATTCAGCAACCGTTCACCCAAATCATTTCGCTCCATTTACTTTCCTTGAAAAAGAATTCCCCGCCATATTTTTGCTTTTTAATTTTTGACTTTTGTCATTTGATTTCATCGCTAATGCGATGTGGCTTTTTCAGCGCCGATGCCGGTATTGGCGCGCACGTTTAATTCATTATACTTCGCCTCAGCTTCCGGTTCGCGTCCGAACATTGTACCAATAATCGCGCCTAAAAATCCTAACGGAATACTAACAATGCCTGGGTTTTCAAGTGGGAAAATTGCAGCCTTTCCCATAAAGCTTGGAGAAATTAAAATCAAAATCAGCGACGAAAGTAACCCCGTAGCCAGTCCCGCTACGGCGCCTTTTGTATTAAATCTTTTCCAGAAAAGTGACAGGACAATCACCGGCAAATTCGCCGAAGCCGCGACGGCAAAAGCGAGCGCAACTAAGAAGGCTACGTTCGCGGTCGGGCCAAGCGTGATCGCAATCGCCATGGAAATTCCTCCGACGACAAAAGCTGTAATGCGTGCGACGCGCACTTCTTCGTGCGGAGAACTTTCTTTGCCATGCTTCAAAACATTTGTCCAAAAATCGTGAGCGAACGAAGTCGAAGCGGAAATTGTCAATCCAGCTACCACGGCGAGAATCGTAGCGAACGCAATTGCGGAAATGAATGCAAAAAATAAATCTCCCGCAATTGCCTGCGCTAAAAGTGGCGCGCTCATATTTGTCCCGCCGTTTTTCGCAATGGAATCACGCCCGACAATTGTTGCGGCTCCGAACCCAAGAAACGTCGTCAAAATATAAAATGTGCCAATGATTGCCATCGCCCAGACGACGCTGACGCGAGCGGTTTTGGCATCCGGCACCGTATAAAAACGTATCAAAATATGCGGCAATCCTGCCGTCCCGAAAATCAAAGCCATCCCTAACGAAATCAAATCCCACGCGCCCCATTTGCCGTTATATTTTAGGCCCGGCGTCATAAAATTCTGCGTCACTAAATTTCCAGCGGCATCGTGATACTGAACGTTGGCTACGGCATTGAAGAATTCGCCGAAGCTGAAATGAAAATGTTTCAATACTAAAAAGCTCAATAAAATCGTGCCGCTCATCAATAAAATCGCTTTGATAATTTGTACCCAGGTTGTCGCCAGCATTCCGCCGAAGACAACGTAGACGATCATCAATACGCCGACGCCGATGACGGCTGTTTGAAAATTAATGCCGGAATCTTTGAGCAATAACGATACGAGCGCACCAGCCCCGACCATCTGCGCGATCATATAAAACGTGCTGACGGTGAGAGTGCTCAATGCTCCCATCGCACGGACAGGACGCGGAGATAAGCGATACGCGAGCACATCGGCCATCGTATATTTTCCGGCATTACGAAGCGGTTCTGCGACGACTAACAGCACCGTTAGATAAGCGACAAGCCAGCCGACCGAATACATAAATCCATCGTAGCCGTTAAAGGCGATGAGTCCCGCGATGCCTAAAAATGAGGCTGCACTCATATAATCGCCCGCGACGGCAAGTCCGTTTTGCCATCCGGTGATGGAACGTCCGGCGGCGAAATACGCGTTGGAGCCGGAAGATTTTCGAGCGGCCCAATATGTGATTCCGAGCGTAATCACGATGAAAAACATGAACATTAAAAGTGCTGCGGACATGAAGTCTCCTGATTGTT
The DNA here is from genome assembly GCA_043736395.1 of Blastocatellia bacterium. Classification (GTDB taxonomy): domain Bacteria; phylum Acidobacteriota; class Blastocatellia; order RBC074; family RBC074; genus JAFDVL01. Next base: position 18,594 of record JAYTCQ010000247.1, read on the forward strand.
AACCACGGAGCACGGAGGACACGAAGAAGAATTTCGATGAATTAATAAAACTCAAGTAGTGCTACTATAAAAAAGTCGAAATCATCAGTCCTAAACTTCTCCGTGTTCTCCGTGGTTAATATTTACCTTTTCAATTTGTTAATGATCCCTTGCGCCATTTCATCAAATTTACCAGCTTTCCTGACATAAATCGCCGCCAGAATCCACGCCATAAAAAATTGTGAGAGCGCGAATAAATAGGCGATGTTGATGACGCCAAAGACGCGCATTTCCATCAGCTTCGGCGCGAAGCCGACCAGCACTGGCAAGGCGAAATAATAAATCACGAAAAATATTACAGCAGGCACAATGAATTTCACTTTCGCGGCAATTAATTTTTTGAATTCGTCAGTCGCCGCGATGCGATCCCATTCTTGGGTGGTTAGTACTTCTTTGTCAGCCATCAAATTAGCTCCTGAATGAAACTACTTGTTCGTTTGATTCCAAATAAAATTGCAGGAATGAGTGTACTGTCAGACGGGAAGTAGTATAGGCGAAGGCTGAGGAACAAAAAAGGCGATGGCGAAATACTATCTGCAAAAATTGTGGGACATTATTTTTCACTTTGTTGATGAACGAGTTCAGCCATTGCGGATGCGCTATCATTTCTTATCTCTCGCAATCCATCAACAACGCCAACTTGATTTACATGCGTTTGGTTCTGACTGACTTTCCATTTGCCGAAAATTTTCGTAATTGGGATTTCAATTCCGACGATGGCGCGCAGCATCGGTTCAATGTAATTTTCGGGCGCATCAGAAACTTTCCAGGGATTCTCTTTTGCGGCTTCTTGATGAGTCGTCAGGCGTTCGACTAACCCGCGCAGCCACGTTGTATCCTCGATGATTTTTAGTGCGCCGTAGGCGTGGACTACCGCGTAGTTCCAAGTTGGCACGACCTTGCCAGTTTCTTTTTTTGTGGCGTACCACGAAGGAGTGATATAGGAATCAGCGCCTTGAAAAATCATTATTGCTTCAACGTCACGATTAAAGTCGCGCCAGACAGGATTAGCACGCGCGACATGTCCGCGCAGAGTTCCATATGGTGTCGGCTCAGGATCAAGTTCCAGCGGAAGATGATTCGCATTTAATCCATCGGAACTGAGCGTTACCACCGTTGCCAACGGATGATTACGCATTAATTCATGCAAAACTTCGATTCGGGTTTCTTCAAAATGGGAAGGGATGTACATCGCAATTTTTTTAGGGAGCTTCGTTGAGAACCGCTTCAATCCGCCGCGAAAGTTCGGCTTCTGAAAGTCTGGTTGGCGCGTAAAGTCGGACGATTCCTTTGCGGTCTACCAACACAAAAGTTGGTGTCGCGGACACGCCATATTGCACCATCGCTTCGGTGTCAACGGGAATCGAAATTCCTTCGAGTCCGGTGTAGGTCGTCGCCCAGGCTTTTTCGATGACGATTTTTTCTTCGGCAGGAGTGATCGCTTTGTCGGCTTCTCCGGTTCCATAAAATCTCGTCGGAGCCATCAGCACCAAACCACGCGTGCGAAATTTTTGCCAGACTCGACTGAGTGCGGCGGCTTGTCCTTTGCAATCTCCACACCAGTTTGCCCAGAAAAATAGAAGTACGGGTTTGCCTTTGAGGGATGAAAGTTTCGCGGGATTTGCGCCGACAAAATCCGAGGTATTAATTTCAATCGCAGTCTGACCTTCGAGTGAGAGAGCGTTAATGTTTTTGCGAATGCGCGCCCGCAGCGAAATATTTTTGGCGACTGCAAATTCATCTGACAAATAACGAATGGCAACTCCGCGTCCGTCACGTTTGGCGCGGAGCTTACCTTCGACTTCGATGGCGGCTCCGAGCGGTGTGATGAATTCAGATTTTTCAACTTTAATTTCGCGGCGCAATTCCGTCACATAAGCCGATGCCAAATCATTTTGCCCCAGCATTTCTGCACCTCGCGCCATCCATCCAATTGCATTCAAATACTCAGCATCAACGCCATTTTTGAGTTTGTATTCTTCGATCAAATTTTGTCCGCTGGCAATATCTCCGGCGGAAATTTTGTTGCGAACTGCTTGCACGAGTTCAGCGGCATGTGCGGTTACGGCGGTGAATAAAAATACTAAAATCAAAAGCTTTCGCATTCGTTCTCCTGAAAATCATGATTCTGCGATGTGTGAATTCGAGTACAGAACTTATCATAATCAGAGGAACATTTGCGATAGTTTTCTTTATTCATCACGCTTCGCCCAGCCCGCAAATAGCTTACGACGACTTGCCATGATTGGTTTGACGTGCGGAATTTTCATGACTAATTGTTCGAGATGAAACAGGTAGGTTTTTTCGCCAAACATTTCTCGAACTTCAGCGATGAATGGTTCAAGTTTAGCGAAGATAGCGAAGTGTTCCGTATTGGCTTCGAGAAATAATTTTTCATCAATGCCGCCGTTATTGACGAGTGAAGCGGCGGTATCCCAATACGATGTAACCATTCGAAATTTCGCACTTTCTTCAAATCCGCTGAGCGTCAGTTGGACGATGTCCGCTGCGCTCGTCGGATTGAATTGCGTGAAATACCACTCACGCGCTTTGCGCATTTGTTCATCGCGGCGAAGTTCGTAAAGTTTGAGAATTGATTGTGTGTCTAATGATTTTGATTCCATAGTAAAAGTTCGCAGTTCGCAGTAAAAATAGTTCGCAGTCCTGAGTTCGTTGTTCGCAGTAAAAGCAGTCCTCTGGAAACTACAGTGAACAGCGAACTTCATCCTACTGCGAACTATTTTGTAACCTCGCCATTAAATCCGGAGAATTTACATTCATCAATGATTGACAGACTTTTAGGTTGTTCGCTGCCTGGCGCATTTTCCCTTTTGATTGCTCCAGTGCCAGCTTGAATTCACTTTGCGCTTCGCTATATTTACCCGCGAGAGCCAATAAAACGCCAAGATTATTGTGACCGCCGGGGAAATATTTTTTTTCCTGTTTGATGGCGCGTCGTAAATGTTTCATGGCTGCTTCGTGGTTTCCTTCGCGTGACAAAAGTAAGGCGATTTGAAAGAGCGCTTCGGCGTCAGTTCCTTTTGAAACTTCAACTGCCTGTGCGAAGGCCAGCTTCGCTTTTTTCCATTCGCCAAGTTCGTTCAGCGCGATGCCGAGAGCATACGAAGCGCGTCCATAGTTTCCGCGAGTAAGGTTGATCGCAATACCGTATTCATTGACTGCCTCGCTTATTCGCCTTAATTGATAATGGCAGACGCCGAGGTTGAAATGCGCTCTCGCCTGATGCTCTCCCGACTGGGTAGCGGCGATGCGGTATTGGGTGATCGCCATTTCATATTGTCCGGTCACGAAGAAATTATTTCCTTGTTCCATCACATCATTAACTTCCTCCGCGTGAACGGCAGGCAGCATTGCGAACGTCAACAACAATAAGCAGACTAATTTTTTCAGCATATTTCCTCCTGTGTTTATTTCAGGAAGAGAATACAAAATAAAATCGATTTTCGTCTTTTCGCTGCTTGCGGATTTTTACGCGGGATTGCGGTATTGAATGTGTAGGGTAGGTTCTCAACCTGCCCTGCAATATTTCTAAAAACCTTGGGCAGGTTGAGAACCTACCCTACAGGCTCTGTACTTCGCGCCAGGCCTTTGGCGTCATCGAAGTCAAGCGTCTGAAAAATGTCGTGAAATGGCTTTGATTTTTGAAGCCAACTTGTGCACTGACTTCAACGATTGGCAGTTTGTTTTTGGCGAGTAATTGTTTTGCTAATTCGACTCGGCGCTGAATTAAATATTGCTGCGGAGTCAATCCCGTTGTGCGTTTGAAAGCGCGTGAAAAGTGGTACGGACTGAGTTCGACGGTTTCGGCAATTTCTGAGAGCGTGACATCTTCGGATAAATTTGCATTGATAAATTCTGTGGCCCGTCGCAATTTATTGCCCGCCAATCCGCCCACGAAATTCGGAGCCTGATGACCGTTCACCGTATAATTTTTTATCAAATGAAACGCCAAAGTGTTTCCTAACGATTCAGCATACAACCTGCCCATCGGAGCAGCCGACTGCGATTCTTCTAACAGCGCCAAGCCAATTTGCCAAATCAACGGGTCGTTAACATTTCCGACGGTTCGTAATTCGATCTGTTTGGCATAGGAAGATTCCGCTGCGACACGCGCGAGCAAGGTGGGGTCAAGTTGCATTGTGACGCATTCAACTTCTTCTTCCCAATTAAAGGAAATCGGTTGATACGCCGGGACGAGACATAGTGTTCCAGGTGTTCGCAGAACGGATTGCTCATTACCGGATTCCGTTTGCCGCGTAGTCGTAAATGAGCCGCGAAACGGCAGTGAAATTTCATGACGAGTGAAGGCTTTTTCTTCCATTTCTCCAGCCAGCACATTCCAGTGTCGCAGCCCGATACCATTCCATTCAGTTTTTCTACTGTAAATGATCGGCGATTGATTTTCAGCAACTTTCCAATTGATATGCATATTCAAACGATAAGATGAATTATTCAGGTTGTCCAGATTTAGGCGTTTCAAGAAAATTTACGACGAGATGAAAAGATTAGTTCTGAATTTTATTCATTGACTGAATGGTAGAGCGTGCTTATATTTTGATGGAGTCAGAACGCGGACTGTCGGAGCCATATTCAATTTCAGGAGACACAACCATGAAAAACCTCGCCGCATTACTTTTAGTTTTTGTATTCATTTCTCCAGCCGTTGCTAAAGATAAATGGCTGAGAATTACTTCCAAACATTTCACCTTAATTGGCAATGCCAGCGAAAAAGACATTCGTACTGTCGGGACCAAGCTCGAACAATTTCGCAGTGTTTTTTCTCAATTGTTTCCGCGTGTGAATGTCGAATCTCCCGTCCCGATCAAGGTGATTGTCTTCAAAAATAAAAGCTCGTATGTTCCGTTCATGCCGGGATATAACGGCAAGATCAATGAAGTCGCGGGATATTTTCAGTCAGGGCAGGATGTCAGCTACATCACATTGACTTCGGAGTTCAGTGAACAAAATCCTTTTCAGGTTATTTTTCATGAATACGTTCATTCGTTGACACACCAATCAACCGCCAATGTTCCACCGTGGTTTGGCGAAGGGATTGCTGAATTTTACAGCATGTTTGAAGTCTCCGATAAAGACAAAAAAGTTCAGCTTGGCGCGCCGATCAGCAGTCATGTTTTTCATTTACGCGAAAGTAAATTTTTACCGTTCAATCAATTATTCGCCGTCAATCACGATTCGCCCGACTATAACGAACGTGATAAAAAGAGCGTCTTTTATGCCGAATCGTGGGCATTAATTCATTATTTGATGCTTGGAAATAATGGCCAGCGCAGGCCTCAGTTGATGCAGTTTCTGGATATGATCAATTCGGGTCAGCCGGTCGCGGAATCCTTTTCCAAAGCTTTTCAGACGGATTTTTCGGCTCTGGAAGCGGAACTGAAAAAATATATTGGTAATAGCCGTTATCCTGTGTTGACCTTCAGTTCTTCACAGAAGCTCACCTTTGACGACGAAATGTCGGCAGCGATAGAAATCAGCGAGGCCGAATCCAATTTTCATCTGGGCGACTTGCTGGCGCATCAGCACCGCACCGATGCTGAAAAATACTTACAGGCCTCGATCAAACTTGATCCGACATATGCTCCTGCCTACGCGTCGCTGGGGATGAGCCGCACCTACACGGGGAATATGGATGAAGCCTTAAAATATCTGGAAAACGCCGTCAAGTATGATCAGGCGGGTCAGAATCATTTGGTCTATTACTACTACGCCCAGGCGTTGCTGCGAAAAGAGCAAGGCCCTGGAAACGTCATTAATTTTAGCGAATTCGATAAACAGAAGGCGGCTTTGATTCGAAATAACCTGAAGCGGGCGATTGATCTTAAGCCGGGTTTCGCCCACGCCTATTCGTCTCTGGCGTTTATTAATTTGGTCACCGGAGAGCAGCTTGATGAAACCATTGCGATGCTCAAACGCGCCATGAAAATTGCGCCTGGCGAGTTTAATTTGGGATTTCAACTGGCGCAAATTTACATGCGACAGGAAAAATATGATGATGCGAAAAAAACAATTGAGCCAATCGCGCGTAGCGCGACCGACGCTTCAATGAAGCTTCAAGCCCAATCATTATTTGATTCGATCAACCGCATAACGGAACAACTCGCCAAATACAAAGCCGAAGCTGAGGCCTACGAAAAAAACAGGAATTCAATGCAAGCAAAGTCAAACAGTAGCAGCGCGGACCAACCCGATACGACGACTTCGACTTACATTCCCGGCAGACCAGCGCTTCGCAGGCGCACCGAAGGCGACAGTGTAACCGGACTCTTGACGAAAATGGATTGTACGCAGAAGGGGACTACGCTCTACGTGACGGTTGATAATAAAAAGCTGGTTTTTCATACAACAACGCCACAGCGTTTGGAATTTGTGAGCTTCACCCCGGGCGTCGGGGAAAACATTACGTGCGCAGCCTTCAACCCAGCGAAGCCTGTGCGCATCGTGTATCGCAGTAACACTGATGCAAAATCGAAATTCGATGGCGAACCTATTGCTGTCGAATTTGTGAAGCCGGAAGAAAAATAAGTGGGTAATGAAACGCGGAGCGTATGGAGTGCTGCGGCTGGGCGTAGCGTTGGTAGAGGCGTACATCGCGAATCTCGATGGAAAGCATACCAAAGCTACGCCCAGCCGCAGC
>JAYTCQ010000248.1:0-19444 GCA_043736395.1 Blastocatellia bacterium
GGTGATTCAGTTCTTTCCGCTGTATCAAATAACCTGATCAAAAATTTCCCTGCCTTGCATATCAAAGGAGTAACATCTTCAGCCTTGATGGAACTGAGCGGAACTTCTGTTGCCGCTCCGGTTGTCTCTGGAACTGTGGCTTTGATGTTACAGAAAAATCCAGGACTGACGCCTCCCCTCATCAAGGCGATTTTGCAATATTCCGCGCAGCAATTACCTAACGCGAGAGTTGCTCAGCAGGGAGCTGGCTTGCTAAATATTCCCGGCGCTTTAAGCCTGGCTGGGGTAATACGAAAAGATTTGTCGAGCGCCATTGCCGCAGGAACAATCAAGTCTGGTGATTCCTTATTGGCAAGCGGAGTCAAAATGCCTGCGGCAGTGACCATCATTGAGAAAGAATCTTTCAATTGGGGAGGTTACATCCTTGTCGGGGGAGCGCATATCCTGGCCGGTAAAGAACTCTTTACTCGCTACCAGCCAATCTACAATCCAAAAACTCTGTGGACGCAGAAAGGACTTCTGTCGATTACACCCGTGATTGATCCTGATACGGGAGTTATCTCTACTTTCACCGAACAATCGGTGAATACAAAAACACAGTTGGTGACGGCTGGTGTGACAGGTCTGGATAACGTGACAGGGTCAATGGGATCGTTTGTTTCAGGTGAATTTATCAGTGGCAGCCTGGCATCCGGACAGGGAGTTTTATTCAGCGAAGGCGTGCTCTTTAGTGAAGGAGTCTTATTTAGCGAAGGCGTACTCTTTAGCGAGGGAGTCTTATTTAGTGAAGGCGTTTTATTTAGCGAAGGAGTTCTCTTTAGTGAGGGTGTCTTGTTTAGTGAAGGCAAATCAAGTGGAGAATAAATTTGGCGTCGAGTCAGTGTTTCAAGAAAACTGAAGTACTGACTCGGCGACTTGGCCGAATCATTCAAAGCAAAGATTTGTAATTTTAACAAGAGAAAAATAATGACAAAAACCTCTCAAAAGAAGCTGGGCATGAGCGCTGTGCTAAGAAATCCGGAGACCAGTAATTTTCCGTTATTGTGTTCTTTATCTTCGTCAGAAAAAATGGAAGTTTTAGATTTTCTTGCCAGACGTCCGATTCATACTTTCGGACTTAATCGCTTAATTCAACAATACGGACTTGAAGCAGACGCCAGACTTGGCACCTATTTCGGGTATCGCGATGAGGCTGGAAATTTGGAAGGCGTGGCCTTAATTGGACACTTTACCCTTTTTGAGACGCTTAACGATCAGGCGCTACAAGCGTTTGCAAATGTCGCTCAGCATAACGATGAGATTCATTTGATGTTAGGAGAACAGGAAAAAATAAATAAGTTTCTCGGATTTTTTAATCAACGTGAAGCGCTCAATTCACAAGTCTTACAATATTTACAACTTGAAATAAACAGCATTGAGAGCACTGAATTCTCCGGCAATTTGTTACGACCGGCGACCGCCGATGATTTATCACAAGTTGTTGCAGCTCATGCGCAGGTTCTTTATGAAGAGCGCGGAGTGGATCGTCTAAAAATTGATCCTGAGTCTTTCAGACAGAATTGCCTCGACCGTATTAATCAGCAAAAAACCTGGGTATTTGAGAAAAATGGGAAGTTGCTTTTTAAAGTGGAATTGACCACCGACACTCCTGAAGTTGTCTACCTTGAAGGAATCTGGGTTCACGAAACAGAACGCGGACAAGGCCACGGTTATCGCTGCTTGTCGCAATTTCTTAAAAATGTCTTAGATCGAACATCCTCAGTTTGTTTGTTGCTGAGAGAAAAAAATCAAACTGCTCTGGCTTTGTATGAAAAGGTTGGATTCCAACATCGGGGATATTATCAGGCAGTATTCCCTTAAATTATGGATGACGCGACGAAGAAAATAAATGAGCGGTTTGCCGCTCCATTTATGTGGATCATTGGAGCGCTGGGAGTCTTACTCGTAGCCTTAGCCGCAGTGCGCTTTCCTTCGCAAAATTATAGTTTTTCAATTGTACTATTCGCAATCATCACACTTGCTGTTGGTTCGAGAATGGTCGTGAATATCCAGAGGCTGAATATGAATATTTCAGCCTCTGATATTTTTATTTTTCTGGCTATTTTTCAATTCGGCGGGGAAGCCGCGATCCTCTTGGCATGGTTGGAAGCCTATTGCACTTCATTTCGGTTTACTTCACGCATGAAGTTTCGTGCTTTCAATGCCGGGACGATGGCGTGTTCGATCTATTTGACTGTCAAAGGATTGGGCTGGGTTTTTGGTTCACTTAACGGGGAGTTCGCTAATAATTTATCATTGAAATTAATTCTGGCCGCAGGTGTCATGGCGTTCATACACTACATTATAAATATTGGTTTGATGACCTCTGTGGTTGCACTGCGTACAGGTCAAACATTTATCCAGGTTTGGAAAAATAATTATCTTTGGACCATCGTTGGATACTTAACCAGTGCTTCTGCTGCCGTACTTTCAGCGTCCCTGATTGCGCATTTGGGAATTTACGCGGTAGTCGCTTTGACGCCGATTGTCGCCATTGTTTATTTCACCTACAAGGTTTACCAGCGGAATATCGAAACCTCAGCATTACAGGTGAAGCAAACTCAGCAACACTTGTCGGAGATGCAAAAAAGCGAAGCCAGGTTTTTCAGCGCTTTTGAATATGCGCCAATTGGAATGGCCTTAATTTCTGCTAATGGAAAATGTGTACAGGTGAATCGTTCGCTCTGCGAAATTCTGGATGTTCCGATGGACGAAATGTTATCAAAAAACTTTCAGACGTTTTGTCATCCGGAAGATCGAACTCATTTTTTGAACCAATTCGGACGCTTGCTCAAAGAGGAATTTCCAGCACACCAAATGGAAACCAGATTTCAGCATGGAAGCGGAATTGAAATCTGGACGATTGCCAGCATCTCATTAATTCGCGATGCCCAGACGCAAGAGCATCACGCCATCGTTCAAATTCAGGACATCACCGATCGCAAACGTGCCGAAGATCAACTACGTTTTGATTCCATTCACGATGCGCTGACCGGCTTAGCCAATCGCACCCTATTAATTGATCGTCTGGAAATTGCCATGTCACGCGCGAACCGGCATGCCGATTCATTGTTTGCTCTGGTCTTCGTTGACCTGGATCGTTTCAAGGTTGTGAATGACAGCTTAGGCCATCTGGTCGGGGATCAACTGCTCAGAGAAATCGCACATCGAATGCGCAGCTGTTTGCGCAACGGCGATACGCTGGCTCGCCTGGGTGGAGACGAATTTGTTCTGCTGCTGGACGATATTAGCGGAGCCGGAGAAGCCACTGAAATTGCCAATCGCATTCAAGGCGCTATAGGCGTTCCTTTCCGCTGGAATAATCATGAAGTGATTCCTTCGGCCAGTATGGGCGTTGCCATTTTTGATTCGAGTTATCAATTGGCTGAAGAATTGTTACGCGACGCCGACACTGCGATGTATCAAGCCAAAGCGCAGGGAAAAAACCGGCACGTCATTTTTAATAAAGGAATGCATACCCATGCGATGCAAGTGCTGGAGATTGAAGCCGAGATCAGAAGGGCTTTAGAGCGTGACGAATTCTATATGGTGTATCAGCCGATTGTTCGATTAGGCAATGATTCACTCAGCGGTTTTGAAGCATTAATTCGCTGGCAGCATCCAGAACGCGGGCAAATCAGCCCGGCTGATTTTATTCCCATTGCCGAAGACACTGGCTTAATCGTTCCGATTGGAAAGCGCGTGCTGGAACTTGTTTGCGCTCAGTTGAACGAATGGCAGGAGCGCTTTGACACTCCTTTGCCAATTGTCGTGAGTATTAATTTATCCGCCAAACAAGTCTCGCAGAATGATCTGGTGAAATCTGTTTCAGAAGTCGTGAAACGGTACGGCATCAAGCCGGAGCAAATTAAACTAGAGATTACTGAAAGCGCCGTCATGGATAATATTGAAGCAGCGATCGGGAAGCTGAAAGAACTTGATGAACTGGGCTTCAAGCTCAGCATGGACGACTTTGGGACAGGTTATTCCAGCTTAAGTTATTTGCACCGATTGCCGATTCATACTCTTAAGATTGATCGTTCTTTCGTGATGCGAATGGAAGAACATACCGAGAACGCTGAGATTGTCCGCACCATCATCATGCTCGCAAAAAACCTTAATAAAGACGTAGTGGCGGAGGGTGTCGAGACCGCCGAGCAACGAGAGAAATTAAGAATGCTGGATTGCCAATTTGGACAAGGCTATTATTTTTCACGACCGTTACTTGTCAAAGACGCAGAGCACCTGATTTATCAAATGATGACTGAAATCAAAGAATGGCAACATTTGAAAAAGAACAGCAAAGTCTTCGCTATCAAGGCTGTCGCTACCGCGTAAATTTTCCTTTTCAGAATTCCTGCCGTAAGATTCAAAAGCCAAAAATATCCATCGCAGAAATCCCGTTTGGTGAAGTAATTCTCAGACGAGTTTTTGCCATATCTTTCAGTCATTCAAGGGTTTTGATCTATGTCATTCAACCTCACAATTCGCGCCTTTCTGATTCTGATGATTTTTTTCGCAGGCTGTAAATCATCGGCAACACAGCCCGGCTATTCTCCGAATCCCAGCCTGGCCGTAGTCGCGCGAAATCCGGCGCTCAATATTTTTGATGATTTTTTGAAAAGTGAAATTCCAGTCGCCGACGGATTTGATTTTCCGATTGGCGACGCGAATGCCAAAGGTTCTTACACTGACAAAGCTACCGGAAAAACGCATAATGATTGGTATATCGCGACAAAATTCGGTGAACAGTACGCGCTCGGAATTCATCCTGCCGAAGATTGGAACGGACGCGGCGGAGGCAATACGGATTACGGTCAGGACGTTTTTGCGGTCGCGAATGGACGCGTCAAATTCGCGCAAAACTACGGTCAACCGTGGGGCAACGTCGTCGTCGTCGAACATATTTTTTATGAAAATTACGAGAAGCAAAAAATACTTTCCCTCTACGCGCATCTCAGCGAACTAAAAGTCGAGGCAGGTCAGGAAGTAAAAAGGCGGCAACCGATTGCGACTATCGGGCAAGACCCGAATAAAACTTTCGCCGCGCATTTGCATTTGGAATTGCGGTGGGACGAATCGCTCACGCCTTCGTATTGGCCTTCCTCAAACGGCAAAGACTTAGCGTGGATCAAAGAACGTTACGCGCATCCTTCGAATTTTATTAACTCCCATCGAAAATTATTTATCCCGCAAAACGAAGCCAAACTCGTCGTCGTAGATCAAACGAGCTACAAAATGCGCTTGTATAAATCCGGCAAAATGCAGGGCGAATACGACGTAAGTTTCGGACATGAAAAAGGACAGAAAAAAATTCAGGGCGACAATAAAACTCCGAAGGGAATGTATTTCATCATCCAAAAACATCGCGGAAAATTTGATGGCGCGTACGGCGAATACTACGGTGGACATTGGATCAAAGTGAATTATCCAAACCGCTACGACGCCGCACGCGGGAGGAGCGAAGGATTAATTTCCGCCTCGCAGGAAGCTACGATTAATTCCCGTTGGATGAATAAACAAGCGACGATGGAAAACACAAAACTCGGCGGCGGCATCGGCTTCCACGGCTGGATCAAAGAATGGAGCAACGACGGCCCGAGGCATCTTTCCTGGGGCTGCGTAGTGATGCACATTTTTGACATCAGTAAGATTTTTGATGAGATGAATGAAGGTGCGATGGTCGTGATTTTATAAGTCAAAAAATCTGTCTAGTAAATTTCTTATAGTTGCGACCAAGTCATGAATCATTATTCATTCGCCATTGTTCATTTTTAATTTCTTATCGGGAAAAAGCAGTTCTTAATGCTTATTGCGAATTTCAAATGGATGCGACCAACGGTACAGTACGAGGAGCGGTAGCGACTTGGTAAATATTGAGAGTTACCAAGTCGCTACCGCTCCTCGTACTGTACCGCGCCTTACGGCGCATTTTGGTTAAAGGTTTCACCTCTATGGAAACCGCTATATGAATGAAGACAACCTGAAACTTGAACTGAAGCACGCCATCGAATTATTTGTTGAAGGCATGATGCAGATTGATGTCACAGATAATTTTATTTCTGCGTTTTTAAAAGCGACAGAAGTTATTCAGCTTCCAAAAGAAGAAAGACTGCGGCAGTTAGCAATAGTACTTGAGAACGAAAAATTTACTGATGGTTGGAAAGGCTTGCTAAGAATTTATGACGCTGCCTTACAGGAGAATCCAACTGACCTGGACATTTATCATTCAATTGGAGTATCAGCAGGTGAATGGTGTGAAGACTGGAAAGAACCTGACTTAGCGAAACGAAAGGCGGCGACTGTAGATGGAAAAGCTGCTGTTACTGAAGGGCTAAAATTAGACCCGAAGGATGGAGATCTTTCTTATGTTATGGGATCACTCTTTTACAATGAACCTTTCGAAGGAGAAGCCGAAAGAGTCGAGAAGAATGAGATCGCCTATCATTGGTTTTGTCGCGCAGTCGAAGTTGGCGCAGCGGAGATCGCAAAATTATATCGTGCTCATTGCCTCCACGATTTGCATCGGTGGGATGAAGCAATCGTTGCGTATGAAAGCGTCAATCAATTAAAACTTGAACTGGAATTGGCTACGTGGCGCGTTTATAAACTCAAAGAGCAAATCGCTTATTGTTATGCGCAGGCTGGTCAGCAAGAAAAATCAATTACGTTATTCCTTGATTTTATTGATGAGATTTCGCACTTAGCAAGAGATGAAGATTTTGTGTTATATCACATTGTAAATTTATTTGAGCTAGTCGAAGCTGTAACCAAAATACTTCATGATGATGAATTGCTTAGACGCACACGAGAATTGGTAAAGCAGCTCAAGTTTGAATTTCTCTACGAAGAAAAGCTTGCACTAAAATAGGAGATGCCCCGTATGGTACGTTTGTTTATTCTGTTATTACTTGCGTTAAATATTCCAACAGCAACCGCCCAAACCATCGCCACCAAAACCGCGAACCTGCAAAAAATTGACGGCTACATCCCGCTCTACTGGGATTCCGCCAATGGGAAAATGTGGATGGAAATTTCGCGGTTCAATGAAGAATTTCTCATCCAGACTTCTTTGCCTGCGGGCGTCGGTTCCAACACGATCGGGCTTGATCGCGGACAACCGGGCGACGGGCGTGTAGTCTTTTTCGAGCGCAACGGCTCCAAAATTTTTCTTGTCCAACCGAACTATCGTTATCGCGCTTTGACGAATGATGCGGCGGAGAAAAAGGCTGTCAAAGATTCATTCGCGCAATCTGTTTTGTGGGGCTTCAAAGTCGAAGCTACTGACGGCGACAACGTTTTAGTGGACGCGACGAATTTCTTTTTGCGCGATGCGCACGGCGTCGTAGAAACAATGAAGCGTGCTCGACAAGGAAATTTTAAGCTGGACGAAACGCGCTCAGCATTTTTTTTACCACGCACAAAATCCTTCCCGAAAAATACCGAAGTCGAAGTCATGTTGACTTTCGCCGGAGATGAACCCGGAAGCCTCGTCGCCGAAGTTGTACCATCGCCAAGCGCCGTCACCGTCCGCGAACATTTTTCGATGGTCGAATTGCCGGACAACAATTATCAACCCAGGCCGCTGGATCCGCGTGTTGGATTTTTTGGAATTTCATTTTTTGATTACTCTTCGCCGTTTACCGATTCCATCGAAAAACGCTGGATTTCGCGGCATCGTTTGCAGAAAAAAGATGCGAGCGGTGAACCCGTCAAACCAATCATTTATTACGTTGACAACGGCGCACCAGAGCCTGTTCGCAGTGCTTTGGTCGAAGGCGCGTCTTGGTGGAATCAAGCGTACGAAGCGGCTGGATTCAAAAATGCGTTTCAGGTCAAAGTGCTTCCCGCCGATGTTGATCCGATGGACATTCGCTACAACGTAATTAATTGGGTACATCGTTCGACGCGCGGCTGGGCGTACGGTTCGACGATTGAAGACCCGCGCACCGGAGAAATTATTAAAGGCGTCGTCACGCTGGATTCGATGCGCATTCGTCAGGATGTTTTGCTCGGTGACGGGAAAATTCCGCAGTACAAAAACAGCCGCGCTTGTGATTTTGCCGCGATGTTGCCCGACGTAGAATATCTCGCGGTTGACTCTGAATCAGTCGGTGAAATGGCGCTCGCCCGCATCCGCCAATTGTCCGCGCACGAAGTCGGGCATACGCTCGGACTCACACATAATTTTGCGGCTTCGACATACAACAGAGCCTCCGTGATGGATTATCCGGGGCCGGTGACGGAAATCAAAAACGGCAAGCTGGATTTGTCTAACGCGTACGCTGTCGGCATTGGCGCGTACGATAAATTCGCGGTGAGTTTTGCGTACGGCGAATTTTCAAATCAAGTTGCCGTGGATGATTTTGTGACCAAAGGCGTGAGTGACGGAATGCTTTTTATCGCCGATGCCGACACGCGTCCGGCAGGCGCAGCGCATCCTTTGTCGAGTCTGTGGGACAACGGAGCTGATCCGGTTTTACAGCTCAAGCACGAAATGGAAGTGCGCAAGATCGGTCTCGCAAATTTCGGAGCAGCGACTGTGCCGAACGGGACGCCATATTCACAACTCGAAGCGAAATTAATGCCGCTCTATTTGCCTCATCGCTATCAATTAACGGCGGCAGTGAAATCTATCGGAGGCTTGTATTACACCTACGCCGTGAAAACTGCGAATGGAGCTTCTCCCAAAAATATTCAAGCGATTGTGCCTGCTGCCAAACAACGCGAAGCCTTGGAGTTGGTGTTGAGCACGATCACCCCGGAAACATTGGCGATTCCTGAAAATATTTTAAAATTGATTCCGCCGCGCGCATCTGGATACACCGGAGGGCCGACTGAATATTTTACCAAACGTACGGGGCTGACGTTCGACCCGATTGCAGTCGCAGGGATTGCCGCAGATTTTACGATTTCAAATTTGCTCAATCCTGAGCGGGCTGCGCGGATGAATGAGTATCATGCTCGAGCAGCAGAGAATCCAGATTTCGCTGAAGTAATACGAGAATTAGTTCGAGAAGTTTGGAAAAAAGGCGCGACAAAAAATGCATATGAAGCTGAAATTTTACGCGCCGTGCAAACCGTGTGTGTGACAAAATTAATGGATACTGCCGCCGATGAAACGGCTGCGCAACAGGTTCGCGCCGTAGCGAACGAATCGTTGCTAGCCTTGATGACTGAGCTGAAAAAAATCGGCATGCTCGAAGCAAATGAGTCTGTGCATCGCAAATTTTTAGCGGAAGAAATAGAAAGATTTTTGACGCGACCTGACGCGACAAGAAAGCACAATGCGCCATTGCCTACGCCGCCGGGCGATCCGATTGGACAAAATTAGCTGATGAATGTTTTACAAAACTGAATTTTATTTTAAGCCTGTAACGTAGGCGTCCATCTGGTAGCCTGCTTAACGGGCTTGAAGAATAAATGGCAATTCTTCGAAAAATCAAAATTGTAGCTTTCCAATTTATAGGATTGGTCACCTCATGATTTTATTTCTCAAAAAAAATCGTATTCAATTCTGGCTATTATTCATATTGGCTTTAGCAATGATTTCCTGCCTCGCGTACAAAAAAGTCGAACTTCAAGAACCTCCCAAAGAGGTCATAACTCACAGTGAGGAGCCGACAAAAAATCTTCCAATTGCACGATCAAATATCAGCAAGATAGATCATACGAGAAAGTCAAATTGGCAGTACACATTTACGAAAGTGCCGAGTCGAAATAGTTCGAGCACAGTAAAAATACTTACACAAAATGTATGGTGGGCTTCAAGTGGAAAGTCCTATTACAAAACTAAGGATAGCGGAAAAACATGGCAAACCTTGAAGTTACCTTTAACTAAAGCAGATAAAATCGTTGCAATGGATTTTCCCTCCGAAAATGTAGGCTGGATAGTTTCCCTTGATGACAGGGGGGAGCCATATGAAGAGTCAAAAGGTAAAACTAAAATCTTCTTCACGAGTGATGGAGGAGATACTTGGAGCCTTCAATTTGAAGCTGATGCATTGTCGGTAGATAAAATTCATTTTGTTAACGAACAGGAAGGCTGGATTTTTGGAGAGAGGGTTGAAGACGTGAAAGCAAGACATGAACGTAGCTTTCTGCTTCTACACACAAAAAATCAAGGGATGGAATGGAATGATGAATCAAATAAATTGAGTCAATTTAATGACGAGAATCCTTATCCTTCAGTCGTCTGGGCTGGAACTATTCCAACTAAAGAAATTTCATTTATAGAAAGATCTAGCGGGCTATTTACGCTCGGTGTGAATGAAGAAAAATGGCAACACTCGATGAATTTCCCGGAGTGTTTACCGCAAGAAATTATTCGACCTTTTGCTTGTTTGGAAGATGGGCGCATCTGGTCAAAATCTGGTGCAGATAGTATTGAAGGAATTTGGGGGCGAATCTGGCTGATGAACAAAGATCAGTCGTGGGAGCAATACACAATCAATGACAGTGTCTATCTTGCCGATGCAATTTTATTGAGTGAAAACGAAATCGTGGCGTGTGGTGCTATGCCCAGGTCAAAAAAACAATATTTTGATGTCACGCATCGAATAGGATTAATTTTACATTCTCTCGACGGAGGAAAATCCTGGGGAATTATTTTTCAAGATGAGAAGGCCGGTCACATTTATTCACTTACTAAAATTGATGAGAGGCATTTCATAGCGAGTAATGAGAAAGGAGTTGTCTTGAAATTTGAAAAGGGAGAAAAAGGTTAATATTACGAGGCGTCTTTTTAATAACCAAAGTTATGCTACCAACAATTTTCATCTCTCACAGTTCACCCAAGATCGTGCTGGTGCATTGTACAAGATGAAATATTCGCTTCTGGGCGCTGAATCGCCGCTTGAAAATATATTCATTCTCCCTACCCGTGAACGGCTGGGCTAATGGAAAAAAATATCATTTGGAGGATAGCCGTGCGAGACAAAATATTTTGCTACTCGGCTCGCAAAATCCCCAGCGGCTTCTTAATCATCACGTCCCAACTCGAAAGCACACCGATCAACGCAACCAGAATCAGCGTCAGCATTACGCCGAATAAGTTAATTAACGGCGCGAATGTCCACGCAATATCCAAAGCGTATTTACTGACCGACCAGCTCAATAAAATTGCGGCCAGTGAGCCGATCACTCCGGCCAATAATCCGATCACGCCGTATTCAAGCAGCGTAATCATCACAATCAATTTTCGCTTTGCGCCCAATGTTTTCAATATCGCAGACTCGTACAGGCGATGATATTTCGTCATCGCAATTGAACCTATCAGGATCAATAATCCGCTCAAAAATACAAAGCCTCCGACAAACGTCACGGCAATCGTTACAGTGTTGATGACCTTGCCTGCGGCTTCTAAAATGTCGCGGACGTCAATCACGGAAATGTTTGAAAATTTGTCGAGGAGCGTTTTTTGAAATTCAACGCGATCGGCACCCGGCGGCGGAGCTTTGACGGCGGTTATCAACATTTGTTGCGGCAAATTATCCAAAGTTCCAGGACGAAAAACGATGAAAAATCCGAGCCGTACATTGCGCCAGTCTACACGGCGAATGCTGGTGACTTTGGCAGTGAAACGCGAGCCTGCCAGATCAAACGTCATCGAATCTCCGAGGTTGATTTTCAGTTCCTGATGAATCATTTCTTCGATAGAAATTTCAGGCTCTGTGCCTGGGGTTTTATCCCAGAATTTCCCGGCAATCAGCTTTTCATTCGAATCCAGATAATCGCGGTAAGTCATGACATAATCGCGCGAAACCATTCCGCGATTTTCGGATTTGTCATTTGAGTCAACATTGACAGGCCTGGCATTGAGTTCGGCAATACGTCCGCGCAGTGTCGGAACCAAAACAGGTTTGGTTCCGAGTGACGTTTCAATCGTTGTGGCAACGGCTTCGCGGTCTTGGGGTTTGATGTCAATCAGGTACATATCCGCCGCATCGGAACCCAAATTCAAGTTAAATTCTTCGAGCAAATTTGCCTGCAACAAGCGGACGGAAATAATGAAAAAAGCTCCGAGTCCGACGGCTAACAAAATTACTTTGGTTTGGTTGCCGGGGCGATACAGCGAATTAATTCCTTGTCGTAAAACAAACGAATCAAGATGGCGAAAGCGTTTGACGAAATGGATCAACAAGGTCCCTGCGCCATTTAAAATCAAGGTCGTCGCACCGAGTCCAACTAAGAAAATCGCTCCGATTTTCAATGATCCGGCTTGCCATCCAGCGAGTGCGAGCAACGCCGCGAGGACAGAACCACCAACAATAATTGGCAACCAATCGAAGCTGGGAGTGATCACTGGAACAGAAACGTTTTTTCGATTCCACCAGTTTTTCAGCTTTTCAAATAACGTCGCCAAAAAAGATTTATGAACTATATCAGTAGCGCGTAACACAATAATCGGTTTTATATTTCGGATTTCCAGCAACGGCAAAGCTGCGAAAAGAATCGCTATTAACATGCCAATCGTGAAGCCTTGCGCGATGGCTCCCCAGGTTAATCCGATTTGAATGTCAGGTGGGATTTTATCGGCGAGATAGCGCGGTAATAAGGTCAGTGTGATTTTTGCGAGCGCTACGCCAAGGATGCTTCCGATTAATCCGAGTGCAAGAACCTGCACTAAATACGTGCCGAGAACGAGCGAATTTTTTCCGCCTAAACATTTCATCACGGCGACGGTTTTGATTTTTTGCTGAATGAAAACGCGGGTCACGCTGGAGATGCCGATGCCGCCGAGGACTAAAATAATCAGCCCGATTAAGCTCAGAAAATTCTCGACTTGCGTGAAGGAATCCGCGACCCGATTTTCAGCATCACGGTACGAGCGCACGCTGATCAATGGATTCGTTTTAACTTCTTCCTTCAGGCGTTTCGTCAGATTTTCGGCTGTGCCTGCTTTGGTTTTAAATTGCACTTTGTAGCGGGCACGGGCACTGGGGCCGGTGAGTCCTGCCGCTATCACATCGTCATAATTCGCAAAAATGCGCGGGCCAAGACTGAACCCCGTCAAAGTATTTCCAGGTTCACGTTCAATCGTCCCGCGAATAGAAAATTCCAGTTTGCCGATTTTGACTTTATCCCCGATTTTGAGATTGAGTTGTTGCAATAATTCCGGCTTCACCAGAATGCCGCGATCCTTCAATAAGTCGTGATTGTAGGCTTGTCCATTGCTTAAAATCATTTCGCCGTAAAACGGAAACAGAGATTGAACGGCGCGGATCTCGACTTGCTTTGACGCTACATTCGCATTATTGAGCGGACGCATCATTGTCGCTAATTCAATGGATTCGGCGTGGGCGACAACTTCCGGGGCTTGATAATATTTGGTGAGAATCGTCTTGGTTTCGTCATTCAGCGGAGTGCTGGAAGTGACCTGCAAATCAGCCGCGAGCAATGTTTGCGCCTGTCTCGAAACAGAGCTTCGAATATTCTGCACGATAGATCGAAGGCTGATGATAGAGCCGACGCCAATGGCGATGCAGAGGAAGAAAAATAATAACCGATACCACGAAGCCCGAATTTCACGATAAGCCATCCGAAAAATAAATTTCATAGGCGAACATCATAACTGATTCAAAAGTAAGGCGCACAAGAGTTGTAAGATTTTTTCGACGCGATGATGGTTTGACAGTTGAGCCAACTGCGTGCCAATCTTAGTTCTATTGAGAATCCATTGACGAAATATTTCCAGCAACATACTAACTGACTGAAGGTTCCTGACGGCTCAAAAAAATTATGTGGATTGTAAGACTAGCCTTGCGTCGCCCCTACACGTTCGTAGTCGCGGCGTTGCTCATCGCACTGTTTGGCGTAGTGACCATCAATCGGATGTCGACGGATATTTTTCCTGAAATTGACATTCCGATTGTTGCGGTCATTTGGACGTACAACGGCATTTCCGCCGAAGAGATGGAAAAGCGGATTGTCACGCCTCACGAACGTGGTTTGACCACTACCGTGAATGACATCGAACACATCGAATCACAATCGCTGAACGGCGTCGCGGTCATCAAAATTTTCTTCCATCCGAACGCGAAAATCGAAGGCGCAGTCGGGCAAATTTCCGCGATGTCGCAATCCATTTTGCGCATCATGCCGCCTGGTTCTTCGGCTCCGTTTATTGTTCGCTACAACATCTCGAACGTTCCCATTTTACAGGCGAGTGTTAGTGGCGAGACGTTGTCAGAACAACAGCTTTATGATCTCAGCCAGAATTTTATTCGCACTCAATTGGCAACTGTCCAGGGGGCGTCAATTCCCGTTCCTTACGGCGGAAAACCGCGTCAGATTATGGTGGATATTGATGGCCCGGCGCTCTTTGCCAATGGACTTTCGGCGACCGATATTACGGCTGCGCTGAATGCACAGAATCTGATTCTGCCCGCCGGGACAGCGAAAGTTGACACGCGCGAATACAACGTGCGGATGAACAGCAGCCCCGAAACCATTGCCGGATTGGGCGATTTGCCAATCAAGCAGGTTGGTAATACGACAATTTATTTGAAGGATATTGCGCAGGTGCGCGACGGGTCTTCGGTACAAACCAACATCGTGAGGCAGAATGGAAAACGCGCGGCGTTGCTGACGATTTTGAAAAGCGGCGGCGCGTCTACGCTGGATATTGTCAATCGTGTAAAACTGGCATTACCTAAGATTTTGTCTACCTTGCCGCCTGAGCTGAAAGTAAATTTGTTATTCGACCAGTCGGTATTTGTGCGTTCGGCAATTAACGGCGTGATGTTCGAAGCATTGATTGCGGCGTGTCTGACGGCGGCGATGATTATGCTATTTCTTGGCAGTTGGCGCAGCACTTTGATTGTCACGATTTCGATTCCACTTTCGATTTTATGCTCGGTGATTGTGCTGAATTTATTGGGTCAAACATTGAATGTGATGACGCTGGGCGGCCTCGCTTTAGCCGTTGGAATTTTGGTAGATGACGCGACAGTCGAGATCGAAAATATTCATCGCAACTTAGGGCAAGGCAAGCCGCTGATAGATGCAATTCTGGACGGCGCGCAACAAATTGCTGTCCCTGCCTTCGTGTCAACGCTCGCCATTTGCATCGTCTTCGTTCCGGTAATTTTTCTGACAGGCGCAGCGAAATCGTTGTTCACTCCGCTGGCGATGGCGGTCGTGTTTGCGATGATGGCTTCCTACCTGTTGTCACGAACTTTGATTCCAACGATGGTGATGTATTTGTTACGCAAAGAAGCCACTAGCTATCAGGCGGACGGCGAATTTATTGCGCATTCGACAGACATCATCGGACGCTTTCACAATAAATTTAATCATAGCTTTGAGCGCTTCCGCGCACGTTACGGAGCGATGCTCGAATGGGCGTTAGCTCATCGGCGTACTGTGACATTTTCGTTCTTGTTATTTTGCCTTGGCTCATTTCTTTTTCTTCCTTTTCTAGGAGAAGATTTTTTTCCGATGGTAGACGCCGGACAATTTCGTTTGCACGTGCGCGCGCCTGCGGGTACGCGTCTCGAAGAAACAGAAAAAACTTTTGGCGAAGTCGAAGTCGCCATTCGCCGCACGATTCCCAAAGAAGAATTGAATCTTATTTTGGACAACATCGGGCTGCCCGCTATCGGCATCAATCTAGCGTATTCAGACAGCGCGACGGTGGGTTTGTCGGACGGCGAAATTCTTGTTTCGCTCAATGAAAATCATCGTCCGACGGCTGATTACATTCGGCAATTGCGCGTAGATTTGAAAAAAGAATTTCCGAACCTGACGTTCTTTTTTCAACCTGCCGACATCGTTAGCCAGATTTTGAATTTCGGGTTGCCAGCCCCGATTGACATTCAAATAGTCGGGCGCGACAAAGGAAATTACGACATCGCGCGGCAAATTGAACAACGCGTCGCACGAATCCCAGGCGCAGCCGACGTGCATTTGCATCAAGTCGTAGACGCGCCCGAACTTCGCGTGAATGTTGACCGAACAAAAGCAGGGCAGGTCGGATTAACCCAACGCGACGTGGCGAATTCTGTTCTGACTTCGCTTAGCTCCAGCGGGCAAACTGCGCCGAATTTCTGGCTTAATCCAGAAAACGGCGTTAGCTATTTCATCGCCGTGCAGACGCCGCAATATAAAATGGATTCAGTGGATGCGCTGCAAAATACGCCGATCACCAGCAGCAATGCGACGGCTCCGCAATTGCTCAGCAACCTCGCTACTGTTGAGCATAAAACGACGCTCGCGGTAGTGAATCATTACAACGTGCAACCGACGCTGGATGTTTATGCGAATGTGCAGCGGCGCGATTTGGGCGGTGTCGCTCGTGAAATTGATCGCGTCATCGCAGAACTGCAACCAAAACTCCCGCGCGGCAGTACTATAGTTATGCGCGGTCAGGTCGAAAGCATGCTTTCATCATTTTTGGGACTGGGCTTGGGCTTGGGTTTTGCAATTTTGCTGGTGTACTTTTTGATGGTCGTGAATTTTCAATCGTGGCTTGACCCGTTCATTATTTTGATGGCGTTGCCGGGCGCACTGGCGGGAATTTTGTGGATGCTGTTTGTGACGCAAACTACGATCAGCGTACCGAGTTTGATGGGCGCGATTATGTGCGTCGGCGTTGCCACGGCGAACAGTATTTTGCTGGTGACCTTCGCTAATGAACAACGACTGCTCGGACAAAATGCCTTCAGCGCAGCCCTGTCAGCAGGCTTCACGCGGCTTCGTCCGGTGTTGATGACGGCGGCGGCGATGATTATCGGGATGTTGCCGATGGCCTTTGGCTTTGGCGAAGGCGGCGAACAAAATGCGCCGCTCGGACGCGCAGTAATTGGCGGTTTAATTGTAGCTACTTTTGCGACATTATTTTTTGTGCCTGTGGTCTACAGTGTGCTGCGTCGCAAGCAACCTTCGACGCAAACGAATGTGAAAGAAATTGATGCGGCTTCTTTGGGAGTTGCTTGAAAAGGGGATTCAACGCAAAGGGAGGAGGGGACAAGGGGACAAGAGGACAAAGAGACAAGGGGCAAAGAAAACTTAAATCTGCTATCCCCCAATCTCCTTTTCCCCTTGTCACTCCTTCTCGTTGCCTCCTTGTCCCTTTGCGTTAAGAAACTGAAAATGAACGAAAATCCTGCTCCGAAAAAATTATCAAAAACCGCCATCACAGGCGTCCTGCTTCTGCTCGTCATCCTGCTCGTGATAGGGATTCTTCCGCGCCTGAAACGCCGCTCTGAATTATCAGCGTTGGCGAACGATCAAACGAATTCGCAGCCCATCGTCACCGTACAAAAACCGCGCGAAGGCGAAGCGACGAACGAACTAACGTTGCCTGCGACGACGACTGCCGTGCAGGATACGATCATCGCAGCCCGCAGCAACGGGTACGTAAAGCGCTGGATCGCAGGACTCGGTCAAAAGGTGAAAGCCGGAGAATTGCTCGCAGAAATTGCTGCCCCTGAAAGCGATCAGGAACTGCGCGAAGCCCGTCAACAGGCGCTCGAAGCTGGTCAAGTAGTCAATCAGGGACAAGCCGAACTCGCGCAGGCGCAGGCAGGTTTAGAACAGGCGCAGGCTGCGCTCAAGCAGGCGCAAACGAATCTTGAATTAGCTCGTGTGAATCTCGAACGATCAAAAACCTTAACGAAAGAAGGCATCGTAGCGCCTCAGGATACGGACGATAAACAGGCAATTTTTGATGTGCGCAAAGCCGATGTCGAGGCTGCGCAAGCTTTGATTCGCGCCCGACAATCGAATGTTCGCGCCCAGCAATCTGTGATCCAATCCAGGCAATCCAATGTCGGAGGACGGCAGGCAAATGTGCAGCGGCTGGTAGAATTAAAATCCTTCGAGCAGATCAAAGCTCCATTTTCAGGCGTCATCACTGCGCGTACTCTCGAAGTTGGCGCCTTAGTAAATGCCACCGGAGGGACAGGAACAAACATGGGGCTGTATCGAATTGCCAAAATTGACACGATTCGCACGTGGGTGAATGTGCCGCAAACCTACATCACCGCCGTAAAATTAGGCGTCCCCGCCGAAGTTCATGTCAAAGAAATGCCGGATGAAAAATTCTTTGGAAAAATCGCCAGCACTTCAAATTCCATTGATCCCGCAACACGTACAATGATGGTCGAAGTACGCGTCCCAAATCCAAGTTTAAAATTATTGCCAGGGATGTCCGTCCAGGTAAAATTCGCGCTCCCGAACAATGCCCGCGCCTTGCTGATCCCCGTCGGTGCACTCGTCGTCAACGCGAAAGGGACTCAAGTCCTCACCGTTGGCGAAAAGCATAAAGTTCACGAAATTAAAGTACAAGTAGGCCGCGACTTCGGCAAAGAAGTAGAAATCCTCTCAGGGCTGACCTCTGAATCGTCTGTCATCCTCAATCCGACGGACACGATGCATGAAGGAACCGACGTTCAAATCGCTAAGCCAAAGCAGGAAAAACAATAGATTATCGTTACAGGCGTTAAGAGTTCGCACTTCAGCGTGTGAACGCCAGCGAAGCGCGGCGTTTGGCACACTGAAGTGTGAACTCTTAACTCTAGTCAATACAGGCTCTCTCAGTTTATGATGGCAATTTACGCGAGGAGTAATTCTATGCCAAGTATTCAAGTTGACACCGAACAGTTGTTGCAAGCGGCGGCGCAGCTCCCACATTTTGAATTTGAAAAATTTTTGTCCAGATTGCATACGCTACGTCGGCAGGCCACAGTCCCGCATCTCTCACAGCGGGAAACGGAATTGCTTCGACAAATTAATCAGACTTTGCCGTCTGCTACGCAGAAGAGGTATGAATCGCTTCGTCGCAAACGGCAGCAGACGCGACTTTCGGCGGCGGATGAGCGCGAATTTATGGCATTGACCAAACAGCGCGAACAGTTTGAGGTTGATCGGTTACAGCACCTCGCAGAACTGGCACGGCTGCGTGAAGTGACGCTTCCCGCCTTATTAAAACAGCTTGGCATTGAGACGCCTGATCCCGAATATGTCTAAACCCGTCAGCAAAACAGAATTGCGGCGGAAAAACTGTTTTAGAAAACCTGGCTCTCTCCTGTCAGGGCTGCAACAATCACAAGCACACAAAAATTAAAGCGCGAGATCCAATCTCAGGTCAACTGGCACTTTTGTTTCATCCGCGCCTCCACAATTGGTCAGAGAATTTTTCGTGGAGTGATGATTATCTCGAAATGCTGGGGGTGACGCCGACTGGAAGAGCTACGATTGTTGCGTTGCAATTAAATCGGGATGAAGTAGTGAATTTGAGACGGGTTCTGAGAGTCTTTGAAGAACATCCTCCCAAGCTTACGTTGATGAAATGAGAGAATAAATACTAGAGTTGTTGCGGTGAAAGAAAAAAGCTAGTCTAAAGAAATGAAATTAGCACGAAAAGAACTAAAGAATAAAAGACAATGGCGAGCAGCAACGG
>JAYTCQ010000249.1:0-10775 GCA_043736395.1 Blastocatellia bacterium
TTTTATTTGGGGGCGAAATTCTCGCAGTCTTGTAAATTCACTCATATCCTTTTACTTTATTCCTTCTCTTTCTCTTTTCAAAACCCCTACAAGATTAGCCGTGAGGGAGGGCAGCAGTGCGTAAGGCTGCCCTCCCTCACGGTCGGGCTACTGCCACAGCTTCTACCTGAATTTCGAAATTAACCCTTTTAGTCCCGCAACCCAAACCGCGCCAGATTTCGCAACACTGACGACGTTATTATTTTCAGCATTTAATTGCGTCCAGCTCTTTCCGCCATCCTTCGAAATATTCGAACCGGAAGTCCCTACAGCAATAATCGAACTTTTCGTGTACACAATTCCTGATCGAAATGGCAATTGATTTTCAATCGGAGTCCACGTCTTTCCACCATCAGAAGTCACCGCGACAGTCTTTCCTGGTTGCTTAAATTCGCGGTAGTCGCCACCTACGATGATGCCATTTTTATTGTCTTTGAAGTCAATTGAGAAAATTCCGGCGGAATCAATGCCCGTCAAAATCGGAGCCTCGACTACATCCCAATTTTCCCCGCGATCAGATGAATGCAGCACGCGCGATTTGCCTGTCACCATCCAGACATCACTTTTGCCTTTGGCGATAATGCACGTACCACTTGCCGCGAATCCGCCTTCGTTCGGCAACGCATCGGGAATTTTTTCCGGCTTGAGTTCGTTCCATGAAGCTCCGCCGTTGTCGGTTGAAATCAATACAAATTTCCCATCTACCGAATCGCTCATTGCGATTCCATGCTGTTCATCCCAAAAAGCCATCGCGTCAAAAAACGCTTTCGGATTTTTGTTTTGAAATTGTAACTTCCAACTTTTTCCGCCATCCGTAGTTTTATAAATTCTGGAATTTTCTCCATCTCCAATGCTCAGAATATATGCGACGTTCGCGCTAAACGCTTCGATGTCGCGGAAGTCTAATTTCTCAGCATCATGCACAGTGATGACTTCCCAATTTTTTCCGCCATCAATCGTTCTGCCCACCGTTCCTTTCGTTCCGCTCACCCAGCAAATCTTGTCGCTAACGGCGGAAAGCCCGCGAAAAGCGGCTTCGGTGGCAATTGGTTGCTTTTTCCATTGCGCAGCCGCCGTTGCCACGAACATTCCAAGAATAAAAATTATTGCCAGAGATTTCATAATGTTTTGTGTTTGATGAATTGAACGATTTTGATTTTTTGCGTTCGTTGATTACTATCACGTTTGCATTTCGATTCGTCAA
The DNA here is from genome assembly GCA_043736395.1 of Blastocatellia bacterium. GTDB lineage: Bacteria > Acidobacteriota > Blastocatellia > RBC074 > RBC074 > JAFDVL01. The sequence continues at coordinate 1,244 of JAYTCQ010000249.1, forward strand.
CCGATTCACATCTTAGAATTTTTTCTATGACTAAAGCATTAGCCGGAATTCGGGTTTTAGATTTTGGACGCTACATCGCGGGACCATATTGCGCGACACTGCTTGCCGATATGGGAGCCGATGTCATTCGCATCGAACGCCGCGAAGGTGGCGAAGATCGTAAAGTCATCCCGATCTCAGACAACGGCGATGGAGCTTTATTCATTGGGCTAAATCGCAATAAAAAAGGTATCACCCTTGATCCCGCTCATCCGCTGAGTGGTGAAATTAAACGCCGCCTCATCGCGACTTCTGATGTAGTCATCGCGAATCTTCCTCTCAACGTTCTCAAAAAATTGAACCTTCATTACGAAGCTCTAACAGAAATAAAACCGAATATTATTTTGACGATGATTTCGGCGTTTGGTTCAACCGGTCCTTATGCCAACCGCGTCGGATTCGATTCCATCGTCCAGGCAATTTCCGGTGCGATGAGCCTCACCGGATTTCCAGATGTTCCTGTGCGCAGTGCTGCTCCATTTGAAGATTACGGCACGGCTTTGCACGCGGCTTTCGGTACAATGATTGCGCTGTATGAACGCGAACGAACCGGACAAGGTCAACTTGTCGAAGGCTCATTGTTGGCAACAGGAATGATGATGATGCAGGGATTAATTTCTGAGCGTTCAGTCACAGGAATTATTCGCGAACAGCAAGGAAACACGGCGTATCACGCGGCTCCGAGCGATGCGTACAAAACAAAAGATGGATGGATTATGGTTCCGACTGTCGGTGCGTCAATGTTCGCTGCGTGGGTAAAATTAATGGGGCGCGAAGACTTCATCGAAGACCCGCGATTCAGTGATGATTTAGCGCGCGGCGATAATCATCATCCAATCACCGAAGCGATGAAAAACTGGTGCAGCCAATTCACCAATGAGGAAGCGACAGCGTTGCTAGAAAAAGCTCGCATTCCTTGCGGAGCTGTGAATTCATTGGATAAAGCCCTGTATGACCCGCAGGTTGCGGCAAGAAATTTGATCAAGTATATGGATTATCCGGGGACACCAAATCCTGTACCCATTCCTGAAACTCCCGTGCGCTTATCGGTTACACCCGGCGAAGTCAGACATCGTGCGCCGCTGCTGGGCGAGCATACAAATTCAGTCTTGCTTGATCTTGGATTTGAGGTAAAAGAAATTGAAGAATTTAGAATTGCGAAGGTAATTTAAAGTGGCGTGAACTGTTAGTTCGCGCTACATACATCGCTTGATTTTTTCGAGAAACCAAATGAAGTAGATCACTTAGTTTCGTGTCAAATAACAGTTATGAAAACTGCGCGAACTAACAGTTCACGCTACATCAAAATTATGAACAAACAAATCACTCTCGCAGCCAGACCCGTTGGCTTTCCTAAAGAATCAGATTTCTCTATCGTCGAAACGCCAATTCCGTTGCCGAAAGATGGAGAATTTCTTGTCAAAAATCATTTTCTTTCCGTTGATCCATACATGCGTGGACGAATGAACGATGCGAAGTCCTACGCGCAACCCGTCAACATCGGCGAAGTCATGGTCGGCGGCGCAGTAGGTGAAATCATCGAATCCAATCACCCGAATTTTCAAGTCGGAGATTTCGTTTCTGGAAATTTCGGATGGCAAACGCACGCCGTTTCCGACAGCACTGGCGTGAACAAAATTGACGCCAGCCTCGCGCCAATTTCTACCGCTGTCGGAGTCCTCGGAATGCCCGGAATGACTGCGTATTTCGGCTTGCTCGCTATCTGCAATCCGCAGCCCGGCGAAACCGTAGTCGTTTCCGGCGCAGCTGGCGCGGTCGGTTCCCTCGTCGGACAAATCGCCAAAATCAAAGGCTGCCGCGTCATCGGAATCGCGGGTTCTGATGAAAAAGTAGAGTGGCTGAAAAATGAGTTAGGCTTCGACGAAGCCTTTAATTATAAGACTACGACGAACTATGTTGGAAAATTGAAAGAGCTTTGCCCGACCGGAATTGACGTCTATTTCGATAACGTCGGCGGAGCAATCACTGACGCCGTATTGCTAAACCTCAACACCAAAGGACGAATTTCCATCTGCGGACAAATCTCGCAATACAATTTAGAAAAGCCTGAAATGGGGCCGCGTTTATTGGGAATGCTGTTAATGAAGCAAGCCAAAGCTGAAGGATTTTTGGTTTTCCAATTCGCCGAACATTACGCCGAAGGAATGCAGCAAATGGCGGCTTGGATCAAGGAAGGAAAAATAAAGTATCGCGAGGAATTTGCTGAGGGGATTGAGAATACGCCACGTGCTTTTATTGAAATGCTGAACGGGAAAAATACCGGTAAACAATTGGTAAAAATCGCGTAATCACCGCCTTTTCGACTTAAACCATACGTTAGCCTGCGGTGAAAAGAGAAGAATAATTGTTGTCAGCTGAAGCAATAATTGCAGCACACTCATGCTTGCTAAAAGTATCGAGTCTGTAAATTCTTTGCGCATCAACGAATAATAACTCGGCAGTCCGATGACGAATAACACAAGCAATAAAATTCTCACGGCGTTATATCCTCGTTGCACCTCTCGCATTAAAAACCACATGACCGCGAATACACCCGCGTAGATGATTACAAAAATAAATGGATTCTTTGTAAGTGCTGCCCGCGCGAAGAAGGTTGTTTTAATAATTCCAACTGCCAAAGCGATCCAATAGAATTTTGCCGCTAGTTCTACGACTTTGGGGCGGAACATTTCTTTCTGTAGATTTTCGTTTTCCATAATTGCTTGGCTCTAGTTTTATTTGGTTAAGAATTTTTCAGTAAATATCGTCTTCCGTAATTTTCAAGTCAGAAAGTTCGAGTAAGTATAAACAAGCCTCGCGAAACTTACCTTTCGTAGGCGATGCTTTGCGTACGATGTGATAGCGATTTTCTCTCTTGCCTTCGAGTTGCCACGCAGCACCGTCAATAATAGCCATCTCTTTGTAATTATATTCAATCGTCCAAAAGCATTCTTTTTCGAGTAAAGACTTAAATTTCATCCATTGGAGAATTGAAACGTCTTTAGATTTATCAGCGATTAATTTGGTCGGCTCGTCGTCAATTCTTTTCGCACTTTCTTTAACGATGAGTGAAACTTTTGTCAGCGATTTCTGTAGTCTGATAGATACGGGATTATGAAATGAACGTATCCAAACGAAGCGGTAAACTTCTTCTTCACTTTCCGTGCCGGTTAAAATTGAAGGCTCTTTCAAGACCTGCATGTAAGAAAACATGCCGTTATCAACTTCGTTCTCATCGTGAATGTATTGTGACTTGAAAACTGAAGCGGGTAAATACTTTGATTTTGAAAGTGGAAATGTTCCGATTTCTAAAGATTTTCCGGGGAAACAATCAGAGACAACTTGTCTGTGATGACAGGAATTGCTCATCAATACAGAAAAAAGAAGCAAAATGAATATTCTCAGCTTTGTCTTCATTTGTATTTCTCGACTCGTCGAATTAGTAGTGATACCGCGCCTGAAGAAAATCTATCCGGTCTGCGCTGACCAAATATACGAGGCGATGTTCCTGTGTCAGTCGGCGTGACCAGGTATTTGGAGCCAGATATTTCAATGGCTCAGGTTTGCCAATTCCATCAAATGGATCGCGCAAAATATCCTCAACCAAATCCAACGCACGAAGCGCAATCTTGCGTTCCGCTTCAATCCAGTGACGCAAATCCTCGATAAATTCGGGGTGAAAAACGGTTTCTCGAACAATTTTTGTTTTGGGTTTAGCTGATTTCATCCAGCCCTAATTCTTTACGGAGTTTTACAAGCGGCTTTGGTTTGGCTGTTTTCGCCTGGGCACGATGCAAGGCTTTAAGAAGCCGTTCTGCATTTTTTGGTGAGCGCAACAAATGCGCAGTTTCTAACAAGCTGGAAAGCTCCGAAGCTGTCACCATCGCTACGTCTTCAAATCCGCGCCGATTGATAATTACTATTTCTCGATTCGATGCGACTTGCTCAAGTAATGAAGCCAGATTTTCTCGTGCGTTGCTGTAAGTGGTTTGAATTGCCATAAAACCTTTCTTGGACAGAAGTACTGTACAATTTCAAGCAGTGCTAATCAAGTGAATATAACTGGACAACGCTCACAAAGTTCCACCATCCGGCCAGTTTTTCCAATGCGTATTTGGCTGCAAGGTTGGTTTGTAATGTTCGAGATTCCCCGTAGCTAAGACTTTGGCGAGCTGTTGGAAAGTTTCCGACCCGCTGGGGCGGGCATTTTCGTCAACTACATTAGGATGGTTCCATTCTTCAAGCTGTAATATTTGACTCATCTCAGGCTGAACATTTATCCGCCGCTCATCTGCATTAGCCAGAACGTCTTCACGATTAGTAGCAGCCAAAAATCTGCATAATTCAAAGACTTTCGCCTGTGAAGGATTCTCCAACGAAACCTCATGTTGAAGGTACTCCGCCAAAGCCGGAAGGCGATACTTTGTGCCTCTCAGCATAATCGAATGCTCTGATGAAGCGACTTCTTCACCGCTTTCATCCTGCCAATCCCCAGTTTCAATCGGGTAGATTGAGGAAAATTCATTATTAGGATTGGTGGCGAGATACGATTCAAAAGCGGAACGATTCACGAAATCCGCTTCGTGCTTTCGGTTATGTAAACTGTCAGAAAAAGTGTGAATACTATTATCGGGAATTCCAGCTCGCGGCGAAAATCCAAAGACTTCAATGACCAAAGCCCAATGCAATTCCGAGCGAAACAAAGATAATCGCGTAGCGGCAAGATAGACATACCCGTTATCCAGCATCGGAAAAGTGAAGGAATCACAGCACTGGTCAAGAATCGAAAGAATGTCAGGTGGTTGCCATTTCATAATTTGCATACCTTTTTGGAAGCCAGACTCATTAGAATTATCGCTAGCACACTACCATCGCTTCTTACTCCGAGGCTGGCAAATAATCTAGAAAGAATTTTCGATATTCCGAGGCAATCAATTCACAGAGTTCAGCTTGAGATTCGCCAGTCTCTGATGCTATCTCTTCAGCCATCATGACCGCATATTTATTGATAAAATCATCTAATTGCTCAGGATGAGACCGCAACAACGGCATGATTGAAACATCAACGGTGTTGCCAAATTCTTTGCGAACCTTTTTAAATGTCTCAATCATTTCATCGCTTGTCGTAACTACTCCAATCCTAATAATTTCCTATTCCGCACCGCATCCGATTCGCCGCCGACAAAATCATCAAATGCCTGCTCTGTCGCTTCGATCAAATGCGAGGCAATAAATGGTGCGCCTTCACGTGCACCTTGTTCAGGGCTTTTCACGGCGCATTCCCATTCCATCACAGCCCAGCTGCGATAGCCTGCTTCCGTCAACAAAGTGAAGACGCGCTTGAAATCTACTTGCCCGTCGCCAAGCGAACGGAACCTACCCGCTCGGTTCGCCCACGAAGCGTAGCCGCTGTAGACGCCTTGTCTTCCCGTCGGATTAAATTCTGCGTCCTTCACGTGAAAAGCCTTGATGCGGTCGCCGTAGAGTTCAATGAAGTTTAGATAATCCAATTGCTGCAAAACGAAATGGCTGGGGTCGTAATTGATGCACGCGGCTTCGTGATTTTTCGTCACATCCAAAAACATTTCGAAGGTCGCGCCATCAAATAAATCCGATCCCGGATGAAGTTCATAACAAAAACTCAATCCGTGTTCACGCGCCGCATCGAGCGCGGGCATCCAACGTTTCGCCATCTCCGCAAATGCTTCTTCGATGATTCCGGCGGGACGCTGTGGCCACGGATAAAATAAATGCCACGCAAAGCCGCCGGACAACGTAGGAATCGCGGTTGTATCTAATTTTACTGAGGCTTTGACGGATTTTATGAGCTGCGATGTACACCATTCTACCCGTTCATTCTCGCTCAAATTCGCGGGATAAAATCCTGAAAATAATTCTTTGTAAGCCGGATGCATTGCTAAAGTTTGCCCTTGCAAGGCGGAGTTTAATTCGGTAACTACGAGTCCGTGCTTGTCGAGTTTTGCACGCAGATCATCGCAGTAACTTTGTGACTCCGCCGCTAGGTCGAGATCGAAAACGCGCTTGTCCCACGAAGGAATTTGCAGTCCTTTGAAGCCAAGATTCGCCGCCCACGCCGCGATGTTTTCGAGTGAGTTGTAAGGTGCTTCATCGCGTAAAAATTGAGCTAAAAAAATTGCGGGACCTTTGATTGAATTCATATTTTTTCTCCGTAAAGATTATCTATCGTTGTTTGATTTTTTTTGCAAGCTTACACAAAAAAGCCGCTAAGAATTTACTTCTCAGCGGCTCTTTATCCCAGACAAAGCTTAGATACTTATTTAGTTTTCTTTTCGAATTTTTCGGGTGTCACTTTCTTATCATTGAATTTATATTTCGTGATGACCCATTCTTCATTCGGTTCTCCAGCAATAGATTTGGTAATCATGTGAGGAAGATTCAATCCGGCTTCTGATTTATAATCGGCAAAGTTCCAAATGTAATCCACTTCTGGAGCCTTATCGTAAGCGGCTTTCATTTCAACCATTCGCGCATCTTGTCGAGCTTTGATTTCTGCTTCACGCTTGGCTCGTTCTTCGGGAGGAAGTTTTTCTAGTTCTTCGCGTTGACGTTGCGCATTATTTTGTCCGCCACCTGGTTGACCACCTGGCTGTCCGCCAGGCTGACCACCAGCTTGTCCGGGAGGACGCTGACCACCTTGTCCGCCGCCGGGACCTCCACGACGCATAGCTCGCTCATCTTTTCCTTTGTAGCTCAGCATCAGCAATTGCTTTGATTCACGATCAATATACATTTTCGCGACTGTATCGGTCGCCACTTTCGCAATCAAAATATCAGCAACTGTTCCGTCTGGAGCCTTGGCTTCCCCGCCATAAGCAAAATCTACGCCAGGCGCGGTCAGGAAAAATCCGAGCAGTACACGTGATAAACTGAAACGCATCATTTTTTCTTGTGTAGCGGCGTCCATAAATCCCATTCCGCCACCACCCATGAAACGTCCTCCGCCTCCACCGCCTGGACCTCCACCCATCCCGCTAATGAAATCAGTCCAGGTTTTATCTACATTCAGAACTTGAATGGAAGTAATTTCATTCCCAAACATATTCATGTTTTGAGCTTGATAGACTTTATCTCCACCAGCCATGATCAGCTCTATCGTGCCTTCCATGTTTTGCTGTCCCATCGAACGCTTGAAATTTGCCTCAGCGATGATGTTGCCTTTAATTTTATCTTCTTTGCCAATCGCGGCACGGGCTTTTTTAATTAAATCCTGTGCTTTCGCATCAGCTTGCGCCAAAGCCGATGCGGTCAGGCACACCATTAAACCTAAACTTAACATTAATCTTTTCATTGATTTCCTCCATTTAGAACAATTACAGATTAGAACAATTACAGAATCCAGCGTCAATTAAGACGAAAAAATTGAGCTTTCGGTTGCAAACTTTGAAAAACAATTGCGAGTTGGATACATTAACTGCCACGCACGATTGATTCAAACAGTTAAGGAGAAATTACTTGGAATTTTCAAAACACGAACTCAGCATACTTAAAAGACTAAAAACACCAGAAAAAATTCAACTGTTTCTCGACGAAGAAATTGCTTATAACAAAGAACCCGATGGAGCCACTTGCCGCAGCCCGCGTCGCGTTCTGCGTGATCGTGTTGGACACTGCGCGGAAGGCGCGTTCTTTGCCGCTGCCGCACTCAGAATTCAAGGGCACGAACCTTTAATTCTCGACCTCGAAGCCGTGCGTGATGATGATCACTTATTAGCCGTCTTCAAACACGAAAATCACTGGGGCGCAGTCGCGAAATCAAACTATGCTGGATTACGCTTTCGTGAACCGGTTTATCGCACGATTCGTGAATTAGTCATGAGCTATTTTGAACATTATTACAATTTGAAAGGTGAAAAGACGCTTCGGGCATTTTCAACCCGGCCACTTAACTTAAAACGATTTGATAAGAAAAATTGGATGACTTCAGAAGAAGATTTATGGGAGATTTGCGAACACTTATGTGTAATAGCGCACACACGCGTCATGTCTTTGCCGATGGAAACCAAGCGCAGAATGATGGATCGCCGATTATATGAAGCTGGTCAAAATGGAATGGTAAAATAATATTTATGGAAGTGTTTATTTTAATAGAAGTGTGTACTTCAACCAGACACTTTTCCGACATGAGTGCGTTTTATTTAGTACATATCCAACGATTTTCTAATTATTTTTTGCGGTACGGCATTTGCTTAACTCATTCTGAAAGAAAGTAAAAAGAATTGATAATTTATTTTTAAACAGGAGAGTTAATTTATGAAAAGGTATGTTTTGTCCGCAATGGTAATTTTAGCGGCGACTACTGCTATTTTTGCACAAGATAAGCGCGGAGAAGTATTTGTTGGTTATTCAAATCTACAGGCCGATAGGTCTTTTGATTCTTTGGGAAATCTAAATAATTTCAGAGATACATTCAAACGAAATGGAATGCACGGCGTTGAAGTGGCAGTCACTGGTTTTCCAACCTCGTGGTTCGGACTCACCGGAGACTTTTCTTATCACCGTAAAGGCAATAATACTTCAATTACTGGAGGAACCAGCGATTATAAACGTGAAGCGTTTTATTTCATGGGTGGCCCGACATTAAAGCTCCGGAATGCTTCACGCGTTGAGCCTTATGCGCACGCTTTGTTTGGGGCAGCTCATTTACGCGAGCGATATGCCTTTACCACAACCGCGACAACTGGAAATACACAGTTTTCATTTGAGCCTAATACGACCAGATTTGCGATGGGCATCGGTGGTGGATTAGACGTTCGCCTCGGTAGTAAATTCAGTCTGCGCGTGGTGCAGGTGGATTACACACCAATCTTTACCGGAGACCGATTGGTAACGGTGAATAATAATTCCATTCGATTAGATAAAAGCCGAGTAGACAGTTTGAGAATCTCAACTGGCATCGTCTTTTAGAGCAAGGTTAAGCTAAATCTCCAATGTTAGCTTGACTTGTGGATAGCCCTGCATCTTAACGGGAAGGATTGCAGGGCTATTTTTTTAATTATACTTAGCTGCGCATTTTTTTGAATAAGTCGAGATTTGCTTTCAGTGCTTCCAGTGGCGGGAACGCGTCGCGTTCATACTCGATGATATACCATTCAAGTCCGCCAACAGTTTCGACGGTTTTCATAATTTCATTCCAGTTTAATTCATCTTCGCCTAGATAAGCGTCGGGCTTCTTTTTTGAAAATGGTTTGACGTGAATCGAAATTGTTCGGCCCTTATTTCGTTTCAGAAAATCCAGGACGTTCACGCCTTCCATTTCGGAGGCATTGCCCGTATCGAATTGCAAAATGACATTTTTCTTAGTGCCGTCCGCGAATAAATTCCACCAGAAATCCGTCCCGAATTTAATAAAATCCGTGGTGTGATTGTGATACCCAACTCGCAATCCGGCAGGCTTCAATTTCTCTGCGATTTCATTCACTTCGTTGGCAGTTTTTGTCAACAATTCTTTCGA
>JAYTCQ010000250.1:0-7797 GCA_043736395.1 Blastocatellia bacterium
CTTACTGCGTGCGGGCTTCTGCATTAATTTTCAGCCGACATCCATTGCTTCAACCGATCAAGGCTTTCCACAAAAGGTTTCATACCAATCCACAACAGAATTGCTGCGACGATATGCGCGATTGTGCATACAATCATCAATGACCAGTTCACCATATTGTCATTATGAAAAACGTAATCCGTCGTCATTGCCACTGCCGTTGGCCCGATTCCGAGGCCAATTAAATTAATCACAAATAAATACACCGCCGAAGCCTGACCGCGCATTTCATTGGGCATAATTTGCTGAATCGCGGCGGGGGCAACTCCGAATGGAGCACTAGCGAGAAATGCAGAAGGGATCAGCAATAAAACTGCCAGCGTAGAATTCGAAACTATCGGATACAGCATTCCAAAAGGGAACCACAAGACACCAACTAAAAACCCTACGCGCATCGTCGAATCCTGGTAGCCTCGTGCAGTCATTTTATCGGCAATCCATCCGCCTGTAGCGACTCCGAGCGTAGAAAATATTCCAACAATTAAACCGTACACGATCCCGGCTTTTCCTGAAGTCCAACCGTGATTGCGGACAAACATCGTAGGAATCCACGCCGAAGCACCGTACGATGAAAATGAAAGCAGCGAAAATCCTATCGTATGGCAGAGAAATGTTTTCCAATTGGCTCCGATATATTTGGCGACTTCGCTGAAGGGGACTTCAACTTTTTGCATTGATCCATCTACCGTTTTGATCATTTTTAAGCCACGACGCAGCGGTTCTTTAATCGTGAACATGAGCAATGCCAGCAGTACTCCGGGCAATCCGACGATGAAAAAAATTACCTGCCACGGTCGCGTAGCTCCGACGATTGGCAAGTTCCATGCTTGTTGTTTCTCAGCCAGGCTGACAACGATTCCGCCTAATAAAAACGCCAGTCCTGAGCCGATGTAAATTCCCATCGAATATATGCTGATCGCAGTCGCGCGCTTTTCTTTGGGAAAATAATCAGAAATCAGAGAATAGGCTGAAGGTGAAAGTGCTGCTTCGCCAACGCCAACACCAATGCGTGCCAGCAGCATCTGCATAAAATTCTGCGCGAGTCCGCAGCAGGTCGTCATGATGCTCCACAGCACAAATCCGATGGCGATGATTCCGCGCCGACTGTAACGATCCGCGAGTCGTCCAATGGGAATGCCGCAAATGGTGTAGAACAGCGCGAACGCGAGTCCCATTAATAAACTCATCTGCGTATCAGAAATTCCCAAATCGCGGCGAATCGGTTTGACTAATAAATTCAAAATTTGTCGATCAATAAAGGAGAAGACGTATACAAAAGTGAGAACGGCGACGACGTACCAGGCATATTTTATCGAAGGATATGGGGCTTCAACCGGAGATTTTTCCGGTGTGCGGACAGGTTCAGATTTCATCAGTACTCCTGTGGTGCTTGTGTTTGGATACTGCGTATTTCTTGTTGATGGAATGCTTGAGAACCGTATTGCGCACGAGGATCGTTGTCAAGAGAACGAATGCAGCACTGATATTTTGAATAGATTTATTTTAAATAGAACAAGAATCCTTGACGCTGAAAATTGTTCAGCTTAGTCTTTGCCTTCCGACCGGTAGGTAAGTTTTTCGTAGTTGGAATTAATTTTGCAAATACTATGAAGCATCGTGAAGTATTAACCGTAGATTCTCGATTTTGGTCGTCCTACCTAAGTTCAACTACTGGACAGATTGGGGAGCCACTCGACGAAATGGACGAAGTAAATTTATTTCTTCATTCATTGACGGAATCTTGGGATTGGTGGGAGAGTCAAAAGATTGGGGAAAGTGCTGATGAGCAAATCGCAATTCTGTCAAATAATGGAATTACCTTATATCTTGATTTATACGAAGAACTTAATTATTGGCTGAAAGATCAAAAAGCAGAAGGTGCAGATTGCCTGCTTGCAAACATTGGCGGGCACTGGCTTCTTCCAGGTTTGCGTTGGGGTGAACTTACCGCGATTTCAAAGTTTGTTCACCCGAAACTTGCATCATCTGTTAAAGATAAAGTTAGTCAGACTGCGTTTTGTTTATTGTTACCGATTGTTTGGATTTGTAATGATGACGAGTTAACTGAAGCGAGAAAAATACTTCCTACAATTTTCTTCGAATTAGGAGTCGTACGGAATATTGAAGATGCTCTTAAATTAACTGGAGCTTGGGTAAAAACTGTAGACGCCCGTTCCAAATTTTATTGGGCAAATCATAAGGATGGTTGGATTACAAATGCTCAATGGAGTGAACGTTCAAGTAGAGGCAAGCAACGTTCACTACTAAATGAATTCTTAATAAAACTTGCAAAATCTCAAAATCTCGATGCTGTGTAGAACGTAAAAAAAGGAACAATAAATCAGCCCATTAATAATCAAAACGGAGAATAGAAAATGTCAGAACCAGTAATCATTGATGCAGTGCGAACTCCCATTGGTAAATTTCGTGGAGCATTTCGCGTAACACGTTCCGATCAATTGCTTGCACACGCGCTGGAAGCCCTCGTCGCTCGCACTGGAATTGACAAGGCAAAAATCGAAGACGTTCTCGCCGGATGTGTGACGCAATCCAATGAACAGGGTGTCAACATTGCGCGTCGTACGGCATTGCTCGCAGGATTTCCAATTGAAACTCCGGGTGTAGCACTCAATCGTTTTTGCAGCTCGGCACAACAGACCATTCATTTTGCGGCGCAGGCAATTGCGGCTGGCGATATGAATTATGCGATCGCGAGTGGCGTCGAAAATATGACGCGTTGCGTGATGGGCAGCGACTGCGCCGATTACACAAACATGATTTATTTGCCGATGCTGGAGCACTACGATTTAGTGCATCAAGGCATCAGCGCAGAATTAATTGCCGAGCAATGGGGCATTACGCGACAGGATGTAGACGAGTTTTCGGCGGAATCTCACCGCCGTGCCTACGCCGCGATTCAAGCGGGAAATCATAAAGAAATTGCGCCGTTGAATGGCATTGACGGAGAAGGAAATAATTTTTCACTTACTTACGATGAAGGCGTTCGCGCTGTTTTGAATTTAGAAAAAATGGCTACACTGCCGACGATTTTTCGACCTGATGGAAACGGTGTTGTGACTGCGGCGAATTCCAGTCAAATCTCTGACGGAGCCGCCGCAGTATTGGTCGCAAATCGTGAAGTCGCCGAATTGGATGGATTCAAACCACGTGCGAAATTCCGCGCCAGAGTTGTCGTGGGAAGCGATCCGAAATTGCAATTGACGGGAGTGATTCCGGCTACGCAATTGGCACTGAAAAAAGCTGGATTAACTTTGCAAGACATAGATTGGATCGAAATCAACGAAGCATTCGCGACCGTAGTTTTATCGTGGGAACGCGAACTGAAACCCGACATGACAAAAGTAAATCCGTGGGGTGGAGCTGTCGCGCACGGGCATCCGGTTGGCGCGACTGGTTCAATTCTGATGGCAAAAATTTTGAGTGGACTGGATTCGATTAATGGTCAATTTGGTTTGCAAGTCATGTGTGCGGGTCACGGGATGGCAACTTGCACGATTATTGAGAGAATGTAGAACTTTAATGTGGAGCGGGTACTATACCTGCGTTGCCTACATTGCCAATTCGGCGCGGGTAAAGAACCCGCGCCACGACTAAATATGCAAATTCAAAACAAAACATTTTTGGTTTCGGGTGGAGGCTCAGGTCTCGGCGCAGCCACGGCAAGGCTTCTAGCAGAATCCGGAGCAAATGTCGTGGTCGCAGATATTCGCCGCGAAACAGGCGAAGCGACGGCCAATGAAATCGGCGCGAAATTTATCGAATGCAATGTCACCGATGAAGAAAGCGTAAAAGCCGCTGTCGCGTTTGCTGTTGAAAATTTTGGCGCATTGCACGGAGCGATTAATTGCGCCGGAATCGGCATTGCTGAAAAAACTGTCGGCAAAGAAGGCGCACACGCCCTCGCTTCTTTTGAGCGCGTTGTCAAAGTCAATTTAATCGGCACGTTCAATGTGATTCGATTAGTGGCGGCGCAGATGGCTTCACAGGAAGCGCAATCCAGCGGCGAACGCGGAGTCATCATTAATACCGCTTCGATTGCTGCTTTTGATGGGCAAATCGGGCAAGCGTCATACGCGGCTTCCAAAGGTGGAATCGTTGGGATGACGTTGCCGATTGCGCGAGATTTATCCAAGCTCGGAATTCGTGTCGTCACGATTGCGCCGGGGTTATTTGATACGCCGTTGCTCGCGGGATTGCCAGAGCCTGTCAAGCAGGTTTTAGGTTCATCCGTTCCATTTCCATCTCGCTTAGGTCAGCCGTCAGAATACGCCGCGCTGGCAAAACATATCATTGAAAACGAAATGCTCAACGGTGAAGTTATTCGTTTGGATGGCGCGCTGAGGATGCCGCCGAAATAGATAAAAAGTGATGAGTAGAAAGTGATGAGTGATGAGTTGAAAGACACTCCTTTCTTATCACTCATCACTCATTACTTTTATCTCATCACTTTTCCTTATGACTGGAGCTGAAAGTCTACTTAAAACTCTCGTGGCTGCTGGATTGGATGTTTGTTTTGCCAATCCTGGAACTACGGAAATTCCACTTGTCCAAGCGATAGACAATACGCCGGGAATGCGTGCAGTGCTGTGTTTATTTGAAGGCGTCTGTACGGGAGCGGCTGACGGCTACTCACGGATGTCGGGCAAGCCGGGATTAACGTTGCTGCATCTTGGGCCGGGATTTGCGAATGGAATTGCGTATCTTCACGATGCGCGAAGGGCGCGATCAGGGATTGTGAATTTAATCGGCGAACACGCGACGTGGCATCTTCCGGCTGATCCTCCGCTGAATTCTGACATTGAATCACTCGCAAAACCTGTCTCGCATTGGGTGCATCGAAGCACTTCGGCTGAGGCGTTAGCACAAGATGCCGCGAATGCAATTTTTGCGGCTTCAAACTTTCCAGGCCGAATTTCGACAATGATTTTGCCGAATGATTATTTATTGGCAGAAGTGAGTGGTGATCTGATAGTGCCGTCATTATCGGCTCCGCCGATGGTGAGCAATGACGCGGTAGATGCTGCGGCGAAATTGTTGAGAGCAAATAAATCTCCGGTTTTATTTTTAGGCGGCTACGGTTTACGCGAAAGAGGTTTGAAAGCAGCAGCGCGAATTCACGCAAAAACCGGATGTAAATTAATTTGCGAAACGTCGCCGACGCGGATGGAACGTTCTCCGAATTTGCCACCAATTTCGCGGCTTCCTTATTTTCCCGAACCGGGTTTTGATTTGCTGGCTCCGCACGAATCTTTCGTGTTAGCAGGCGCGAGAAATCCGGTCACGTTTTTTGGCTATCCTGACATTCGCAGTTATTTCATTAATCCTGAACTAGAAACAAAAATTCTCGCCACGCCGGAAGAAGATATTGCAGCGGCACTCGAAGCTTTAGCTGATGCGTTGGATGCTCCCATAAATATTCCTTCTTCGAATCTTCCAAGACCTGAAAAGCCGACTGGAAAATTAACGCCCGAAACTCTCGCCAAAGCTGTCGCCGCCATTCAACCTGAAGGCGCGATTATTATGGATGAAGGAATTTCTTCGACACGAAGCTATTTTCAACTTTCGCTCGGAGCCTTGCCGCATTCATTTTTGACGCAACCTGGCGGAGCCATCGGGCTTGGTATGCCGTGTTCAACGGGAGCAGGGATCGCTTGTCCTGATCGTCCGGTAATTAATATTCAATCGGACGGCGCGGGGATGTATACATTACAGGCATTGTGGACGCAGGCGCGTGAAGGATTGAATGTGACGACGGTGCTTTGCAATAACAGTCGCTACCAAATTTTTGATGTTGAATTAAAGCGCGCCGGAGTTGAAGAAATCGGTGAAAAAGCAAAATCCATGATTGATCTGAATCGTCCGGCATTAAATTGGGTGAACTTAGCAAACGGAATGGGCGTATCAGCAGTAAGAGTCGAAACGGCTGAGGCTTTGGTCAAAGAACTAGAAATCGCATTGGCGGAACCGGGGCCACATTTTATTGAAGTGATTTTATAAACGGTGGTCGGTGGTCAGGGGGCGGTGATCGGCAGGCTGGTACAAAACGTAAATCTGCGAAAATCAGCAACATCCGTGGTCTATTTCTCCGACTTGCGAATTCGCGTTCTGAATGATAACCTGCCAACCGGTCGGTAGGTTGCTCTCTCATTGTTCATTCAAGCGAACTTTTTGATCATTGTTATCATCTGAGAACTGGCTGAAAATTGAGCCACGTGGGTTTGATTTTGGCTAATATATAACCACTACAAACAAAGGGTGTAAAAGATATGAAGAAAATGTTGTTATCAATCAGCGCGTCTTTATTGTTCGTTCTGACGGCTGCGAGTTTTGTCAGTGCGCAAAGTGTTGCAGGAGATTGGGACGTGACAGTTGTTTCTCCACAAGGTGAGAGAACAATGAAGGTTACTTTTACTCAGGAAGGCGAAACCTTAAAGGGAACAATGGGACCGCTTCCTGTTGCAGGTTCCGTGAAAGGTTCCGATGTGACGATCAAGTACACGGTCAAATTCCAGGACAATGATTTACCCATCACGATGACCGGAAAATTAGCTGGTGATACGATGAAGGGTGACGCAGATTTTGGTGGACTCGCACAAGGCGATTGGTCAGCCAAAAAATCCAGCGCAGCAGCCGCACCGGCAGCTTCATCGGCAGCAGCAGCTCCAGCCGCAAGCGGAGCAGCGGCAGTCGTCGGCGATTGGGATGTTGTTTTCAGCACTCCGAATGGTGATGTCGCGGCGAAAATTATGGTTAAAAGCGAAGGTGGTGCCTTAACTGGTATGGTTCACGGCGCTCCTCCGATGGGCGATGTGCCCTTAAAGGGAACTGCCAATGGCGATACATTCGAGATCAAATACACGATCAAGTACGACGGTAACGATTTGCCAATCACGATGAAAGGCAAAGTCGAAGGCGCTGCAATCAAAGGCGCGGCTGATTACGGTGGAATGGCCGAAGGCGATTTCAAAGGTAAGAAGCAGTAACTGATTGCTATTCATAATCGCAGCCGGAGGACGTTCTGTTTCCCCGGCTGTGTTTATTCCTCCAGCATGAATACCCTTAAAACCCGGAAGATAATTGCCGTCAATGGAGATATTTCCAAGCTCACTGAGATTTATAGTGCTGCGGCTGGAATCATTTTTGAGAAGGGCTTTGACGCAACTTCGATGAGCGATATTGCGGAAGCCGTCGGCATGACAAAAGCCGGGATTTATCACTATATTCCAGGGAAAAAAGATTTATTGTTTGCGCTGATGAGCTACGCCATGGATCGCCTGGAGATGCAGGTCATCGCTCCTGCATTGGAAATTCAAAGCGCTGAAGCGCGACTGCAATCTATTATTGATAATCACGTTCGCTTGATTACCGGAAGCCACAGCGAAGAAGGCTTCGGAGTTCTTTCGATTTTGACCGATGAGCTGGCCGGGCTAACGTTTGAAAATCGGCAAATCATCATCGCCAGAAAACGAGCTTATTTCGATCTTGTCCGCGCCACGATTGTAGAATTAGAAACACAGGGCAAAACCAGAAATATTGATTCGACGGTCGCCACGTTTAGTGTTTTCGGGACAATCATGTGGCTGTCGCGTTGGTATAAAACGTCCGGCGCATTGACCAGCGAACAAATCGCCACAGAAATCAGCAACATTCTATTGAATGGAATGTTGCTAAAAAAACGAACCTAAGACTATATGTTAGTACCACCTGCGGTAGCGGGTGGATTTCCATCAGCGTCTG
>JAYTCQ010000251.1:0-7125 GCA_043736395.1 Blastocatellia bacterium
ACATGAGGCAAATAAGAAGCAGGATTGACGGAGGCTAATTTCCGCCTGATTTCCAACGCCTCGGCATATTCAGATTCTGCTGATGCCAATTCATTTTTAGCGTTGTGCAAAATCGCCAGATTGTTGAGCGTCGTTGCCACATTAGGCAAATAAGAAGCAGGATTGACGGCGGCTAATTTCCGCCTGATTGCCAACGCCTCGATATATTCAGGTTCCGCCGTCGCCAATTCATTTTTATCGCTGTGCAAAACCGCCAGATTGTTGAGCGTCGTCGCGCGTTTGGATTCATCGCCGTTGACGAATTCGTCCAGACATTTTTGATAAAAGCTTTCAGCTTGATCGAAGCGATTGTGGTTTTGTAAAAAGTGCGCGTACTGAAATATATTAGCTTCGGTCGCAAACGCATTGATGGAACGCTGGAAATAATCGCAGGTAGCCTCCAGCCAATTCGGATTGTCATACGCGGCGCGTTCCATCAGCGCACTTAAATAATATTCATCTGAACTGTGTTGGAGCTTAGGCTGAACATCTTTTTCGTAGCGTTCTTTTTCTTTGACCAGCCGATCATTTTCGTCCTGCATCTGTTCGCGTTCGCTGTCAAAGACGGCTCGTGCGGCGGCGATTTCGCCTTTCTCAAAATGTTCTTTGGCGCGGCGCAAACGGTCGGTATTGATTTCGATGCGGTCGAATTCGGCGGCTAATTGCGTCACATCTTTTTTGAATTGTTCGATGATGGCTTCTAACTGCGCAATTGTCTGGCTGATTTCCAAGCGTTCTTGGGTTTCGTTTTCCGGCGTGCGCGAAAATAATTTTTGTTGCGTCTGCAATTGATTCAGCAGGTCTTTGTATTCCAGCGATTTGCCGAGAACTTGTGTGACGTTGATCGGGGAGTTCGTAACGTTCTGAATGCCGATGTTGAATGAGCCGTCTTGTGTGAGTTCGTTTGTCATGTGCATTGCACCGGCGGTGCTACGGAAATTAGCCGGAGGTGGAACCTCCGGTAGTGTTGGCGATAAAATTTGCGTCCTGACGGGACGCTGGACTTCGGTCTGTCGCCCTTTCAGGGCTTGAGAGCTTGCCACAATCGTTACCGGAGGTTTTACCTCCGGCTAATTTCCGAATGTCCTTTCAGGACTTTTTAATGGAATATTATTTGTTGTTGATCGTGATGGTGCTGCCCGATATATCCTGATTGGCAATGTTGTTATTGCCTGATTGACTAATCGTATTTTGCTTGATTTCCATCGTCGCCAATTGCGCTAATAACACTTCCAATTCTTTGGCTACAACAGGATTAGCTTCCAGACGCGGCGTTAATTTTTCCGCTAATTCTTTTTGCATATCCTTGTTCGTTGGGTATTTTCCCAGTAAATTGAGCGTCGTCAATTCTTCTCCGACCAATACACCGCGTACTTTTTCCAGAATTGCACTGCGATTTTCAAAGGCTGCTTCGGCTGATTTTTCAGTGATTTTTTCGGCGGCTTTCATGGCTAACGCTGAAATCACTCCTGCGACAATGGTTCCAATTGGCATAAGTCTCCCTTTTGCTGAGTAAAAATAAAATGCTGATCGTGGAGCCGGAATATTACTTCATAATCCACATTTCGCAATCACAAAATTTTACTCAGAATTTTAGATTTTTCTGAATCGTTTTAAGTTCCAAATAGAACCTGCGGAGCAGGTGACAAGCATAAAGCCTGGGGTGCAAACCCCAGGGAAATCAGAGAGAAAATAAATAGCCCGTGAAACGGGCGATAGATCATTCGCTATCACCCGTTTCACGGGCTATCAATTTTTTTACGCATCTTCCCTAGCGCTCACGCACTAGGCTATATGCTTGTCACCTGCTTTGCAGGTTCTCTTCGGAAGGAATTTTAATTTTTATTCTTGTCTCTCAATTGGATTTTTATCATTCGCGGTTCCTGTTTTTTTCAGCCAACTCCGCTTACTCCAGTGAAGAAGAATTTTCGATGGGGGGATTTATGAAACGTCTTCTAACTTCGCGGTTTCCGTTGGTTGTACGCGCGTTTGCGTTGGCGGGAATGGTGCTGCCATTCGGGATTGTAATGCACTTCGTTTTGCCGCTTATTGTACAAACTTCTGTTTTGTCTGAATGGCGATGGGCGGTAGTTGCCATAGCCGTGTTTCAGATTTTGTTTTTAGTGATTTTTATCCTCCGGCTGAAGGATGTTTGGATAGATGAAAATTATTTGTATCTGACTACGATGTTTAGAAATTTAGAGATACCGCTGGAGGCAATCGCTTCGGTGACGGAGGATCCGCGCGGGAGAATTACGCAGATCAAAATTATTTTTGCCCGACAAACAGGCATTGGCAACAGCCTGACGTTCATCCCGTATTTTACATTTCGATTCTTCCAAAAACATCCGGCGGTGGAGGAAATTATGCAGTTTGTGAAAAGTAAGGAAAGGCGAATGCAAGATCATCATGCTGCCGCAAATTCGGTATATTGACGCTTGTAGGGCGCGTGAAAGCCGAGCACGATATCTTCTTTCGGAATGCCTCGCTCGACCAGTTTTTCAGCAATTAATAAATCTGTAGCATTTTGCTGAATCCAGACTTTTCCATCCTTAATGTCTATGTGAATCGAGATTCCGTAAGTGCGTTTCATCCCGCGCCAACCGTTGTTGAGAATTTGATAATGGTCGCGCACTGTATCAAACAACAATTGCGTTTCTATTTCAGGATGCGCACTTTTGTAACTACCGATTTCTGCCAAGACTGACTGAATAATTTCACGGTAAACGGTTATTTTATCCATTGCAAAAGTTCCTCACTATCAGAATTGTAGACAATTATTTTCAACTGATGCTCTGTCAAAGTTGCTGCAATAAGTTCATAGCGAAAAAAAGTTTCATAAGTATCTTGTGGCACAGCCAGAAACAATAAGCGTTCAGGTTCCTCTTTGCGCAACGCCGCTTTGTAATTGATGAATTGCCCCAAGGCCGTGTGAAATTCATACAGATCTGACGAGCCTATGAAGCTTTTGATTTCAACGGCGATCTTCTCTGCGCCTTTTTGCGCGGCAATCAATTTTTCTGCTCCTAAATCAACATACGCAACAGTGAAGCCGAAATCTAATCTGTATGGATCATGCGTAATCGTCCAATCGTCTTTGATGAGCGCATTTTTTACTGCGTCATGGAATTTGTCTCTGGCTGCCATTGCATTTACTCCAAAAAAACGCGAAATCCAGAATCATTGTGAGTCTGAATTTCGCGTTTTGCAATTCGGAAGGACAAACAGGATGTTTATCCTACACTTTTTTACATCATCGTTTTCGCCAAAGCTGCGCCGCTTTCATCGGCCAGAGCCGCCTGTGCTGCTGCGAGTAATGCAATCGGTACACGGTAAGGTGAACAGCTGACGTAGTTCATCCCGACGCGATGGCAGAAGCCTACGGATTCGGGATCGCCGCCGTGTTCGCCGCAGATGCCGATCTTCAGGTTCTTCTTGGTCGAGCGACCTTTTTGAATGCCGATCTCGACGAGTTGTCCGACGCCTTCCTGATCTAAAACCTGGAAAGGATCGTCGCCGTAAATTTTCTTGTCTACATACGCAGGCAGGAATTTTCCGGCGTCGTCGCGGCTTAGTCCTAACGCCATCTGCGTTAAATCGTTCGTACCGAAGCTGAAGAATTCTGCGACTTCGGCGATCTTGTTCGCAGTCAACGCAGCACGTGGGACTTCGATCATTGTGCCGAGCAGATAATCAACCGTGACGCCTTCTTTGGCGAAGACTTCAGCGGCGACGGCGCGGACGACATCAGCTTGCAATTTTAATTCGGCTACATTGCCAACCAACGGAATCATGATTTCCGGTTTGACGGTTTTGCCTTCCTTCTGAACGATCACGGCTGCCTCGAAAATCGCGCGGGCTTGCATCTGCGTGATTTCAGGGTAGACGATGCCCAGCCGACATCCACGATGACCGAGCATCGGATTGAATTCGTGCAGTTGTTCGACGCGAGCCTTGGCTTCTTTGAAGTTCATTTTGATCTTCTTTGCCAACTCTTTCAGCGTTGCGTCGTCGTGCGGAACGAATTCATGCAAGGGCGGATCGAGAGTACGAATCGTGACAGGGAAGCCGTCCATCGCACGGAAAATTCCAACGAAATCTTCGCGTTGCAATTCCAGTAATTCCGCCAAAGCTCCGTTATAAAGTTCGCTCGGGCGTTTGAATTTTTTCTGAATTTCTTTGACGCGTTTTTTGGCTTCGACTTTCTTCTCGCCTGAAGCTTTGGCGACGTCGGCTTGCGCGATGAGCAAGTTTGATTCGACGGATTTGTATTCAGTCGAAGACAAAATCATCTGGCGTACGCTGTCAATTCTGACGCCTTCAAAAAACATGTGTTCGGTGCGGCAAAGGCCGATGCCTTCAGCTCCGAAGCCACGTGCGACTTCAGCGTCGTGCGGAGTATCGGCGTTGGCGCGTACGTCCAATTTACGATATTCATGCACGTATTCCATCAAGGTTTTGAAATTGCCACTGACTTCAGGATTGATGAGCGGAACTTCGCCGAGGATGACTTCTCCGGTCGAACCGTTGAGCGTGATCGAATCACCTTTTTTGATTGTGTTGCCGTTGAGTTCAGCGGTTTGATTCGCGTAGTCAACTTTCAATTCGCCAAGTCCCGCGACGCAGCATTTGCCCATTCCGCGAGCAACTACGGCAGCGTGCGAAGTCATTCCACCGCGAGCGGTTAAAATTGCCTGCGCGGCGACCATTCCGTGAAAATCTTCCGGTGAAGTTTCAATACGGAGCAGGATTACTTTTTCGCCCGTCTTCGCCATTTCTTCGGCTTCGTCTGGATCAAAAACGACCTTACCAGTCGCAGCTCCGGGTGAAGCGGGAAGTCCGGTTCCGATGACATTGACCTGTGCTTTCGGGTCAATCATTGGATGCAGCAATTGATCAAGCTGCGCGGGTTCGACGCGTGAAATCGCGGTCTTTTTATCAATGACACCTTCGTTGACCATGTCTACGGCGATCTTCACGGCAGCCGCGCCAGTGCGCTTCGCGTTACGTGTTTGCAGCATATAAAGCGTGCCGCGTTCGATGGTAAATTCGAGGTCTTGCACGTCTTTGTAATGTGTTTCAAGCTTCTGCGCGAGTCCCACAAATTGACGATACATTTCCGGCATCTCTTCGTTGAGCTGCGCAATTTTCTTCGGCGTACGGATTCCCGCGACGACGTCTTCGCCCTGCGCATTTTGCAGATATTCGCCGTAAATGACGCGTTCGCCAGTGGCTACGTCACGGGTGAAAGCAACGCCAGTCCCGGAATCTTCGCCGAGGTTTCCGTAAACCATGGTTTGAATATTGACGGCGGTTCCGAGGTTGTCGTCAATTTTGTTGATGCGGCGATAATCTTTGGCGCGGCGTCCATTCCACGAAGCGAAAACGGCTATGACCGCCAATTGCAATTGCGTTTGCGGATCAGTGGGAAAATCTTTGCCGGTTTCTTTTTTGACGAGAATTTTGTAATCGCCGACTACTTTGGCAAGCGTATCCGCGCCGACCAGCGTATCTTCTTTGACGTCTAAGCCGTGTTTGTAGCCTTCAAAAATATGTTCGAATTTTTCAGATTCAATGCCGAGCACAATTTTGCCGAACAGTTGAATGAAACGGCGATGCGCGTCCCAGGCAAAGCGTTCGTTGCCGGAAATTTTTGCCAGCGCGTCACGCGTGTCGTCGTTCAAGCCCAGATTTAAGACGGTGTCCATCATTCCAGGCATTGAAAATTTCGCACCAGAGCGAACGGAAACAAGCAGCGGATTTTCGGTGCCACCGAATTGTTTTCCAGTTGCGGCTTCGACATCCTTGATGCCTTGCAGCACTTCGTCGAGCATTCCTTTGGGGAATTTTTCGCCTTCGTCGTAATAGGAATTACAGGCTTCGGTGGTGATCGTGAAACCTGGCGGCACAGGCAATCCGGCGTTGGTCATTTCTGCCAAATTTGCGCCTTTGCCTCCGAGCAAATCTTTCATCGTGGTGTTGCCTTCGGCTTTCCCGTTGGCAAAAATATAAACATATTTTGTAGACATTATCTTCTGTATCTCCTCGAAAAGTAGCGCAAACTTTCTAGTTTGCGTGTGTCTTTATTTGATAATTTCAGGTTTTCTTATAATTGTCTTGATGGGCAAAAACGCAAACTGGAAAGTTTGCGCTACGTTGACCGCAGCCGCCCTAACATTTCATAAGATTTCAATTCGCGTTCGAGCGTATTTTTGATGAGTCGCGCTACGACCGACTCAAGCCTGGATAAAGTGACCGGGTCACGTTTGATGTGGACAAAATTTTCCGGCGCGGTGCGTAAAATATCATTCACTAATTGTCTGACGTCGGTATTTAGTTCTTCGCCGCGCTGGACTGAGCAATTATTGCAAAGCAATCCGCCTTCAGCGTTAATCCACGCGGCTGATGTGCCTGGAATTGATTTTTGGCACTCCGCGCAGTTGCGCCAGTCCGGGAAGAATCCCGCGAGCTTTAAAATCCAGACTTCAGCATATCGAAGCAATAATCGTGGGTCGTTATCTTCCATTTGCTTCAGAGCTTTAAGCAGTGCTCCGACTAAACGGTACATCGTTTCGTTGGGTTCATGATCGGGCATGAACTCCATCAGCAATTCGCTTAAATAATGGAGCGCGGTGAGGCGTTCGCTGCTGATTACGTCGTGGAATTGCGAGCGCAAAATATCGCAGTTATTGATGGAAACCAGATCGCGGTTTTCCTGCTCAAAATATGTCAAAGAAACTTCGGTAAACGGTTCCAGGCTGGAGCCGTATTTACTTTTTAATTTTCGTGCGCCGTGGGCGACTCCGCGAATTTTCCCCGCGTCTTTTGTCAGAAAGACACAGATTTTATCGGCTTCCTTCAGAGTGAAGCTGCGGAGGACAAAAGCATCTGTTTCGCGCAAAGGCATAAACAGGTATCGTAAATGGTACGGCTGGAATAGTAAAGTGCGGAGTTTTTTTAACGGTTGGTTCCCGACTGGAGCGCAATCGTCTCGATTGCCCGCGAGCGCGTGAAACGCCGCTCGCGGGACGTGGCGAGCAGTTCGCTTAATCTTCAGGGTATTTCCTCGCCACGGTCGTTTGCCTC
>JAYTCQ010000252.1:0-17181 GCA_043736395.1 Blastocatellia bacterium
CAAAGGGTTTATAGACTTAGCATTTCGGCATCAGTGATTTTTCGCTCCGCTAACCCGTTGTTGAGCAATAGTTTATTTGAACCCCTGATTCACATATTATCTGGGTTCGGCAAGAGTTCAAGGCAGATTTAAGCGATGCTTTCCTCGAAATGCGGGATGAAAATATCAAGATGTATATCGAAGCCACTTTCGGTAGCAAAATACTTGAAGAGCTAGCGCCAATGGATGGTGAACACGAGATTATCAAGAAGCGATACTGTGCTTTCTTTCAGACAGAACTCGACGACTTACTAAAATGGCTTAATCCTCCTTATCTTGTGTTAGCTGGCGTAAACACGCACGCTTGTATTCGCACGGCTGCAACTGATGCTTACCAGCTTGATTATCGGGTGCAAATCATCAGCGATTGCGTCGCCTCGCCTGACCAGCGGCATCACGATGTTTCGCTGGATTATTTAGAAAGGGTTTCAAAAGTAGTTAAGCTTGATGAATTTATTAAAGCGATTGGTAAAAATATTTGATTTATGAAAACAGTAGAGGTTGTCCCACATAACCCAAATTGGCAAAATGAATTCCAAATGGAAGCTAAACAGATTACCTCTGCGATGGGTGAAATGCTCGTCGCCATTCATCATATCGGCAGCACAGCTATTCCCGGTATTTATGCAAAACCCGTCATTGATATGCTGGTCGAAGTCAGAGATATTACTGAAGTTGAGGCACGAAGTTCGGCGATGGAGTTGATTGGTTATGAAGTGATGGGCGAGTTTGGCATTCCCGGTCGCCGGTATTTTCGTAAGGAAAATCAAGCAGGAATCAGGACTCATCAAGTCCATACGTTCGAGTTAGGCTCGGCACAAATCACGCGGCATCTAGCATTCCGCGACTTTAAGATCGCGCATCCTGAAGAAGCACAAAAATACAGTGAGCTAAAAAGAAAGTTGGCGGCGGAGCACCCGCAAAATATGGATGGTTATATCGACGGTAAGGATGGTTTCATCAAAGAAATAGACCGCAGGGCGGCACAGTGGCTTGCCTCGCAGACTGAATAATAGAAAGCTGAGATGGCGAAAGAATGCGTAGCAACAGGCGGCGAGAATTATCATGGCAATCTGCCGGAAGGTGCAAAAAATATGAATAATAATACGAAATTTTACAGAATGACTTTTGCAACTGTTTACCCACTTTATATTCAAAAAGTGGAGCGGAAAGCTCGCACAAAAGCAGAAGTAGATGAAATTATTTTTTGGATGACCGGATATAACGAACAAACATTGCAGCAGCACATTGATAATAAAACTGACTTTGAAACTTTCTTCGCTCAGGCGCCACTAATTAATCCAAATGTTTCAAAAATTACAGGTGTCATTTGCGGTTATCGTGTGGAAGAAATCGAAGACAAATTAATTCAGCAAGTTCGTTATTTAGATAAGTTAATTGATGAATTAGCTAAGGGTAGGGCAATGGACAAGATTTTAAGGAAGTAGAAACGGCAGAAAAGGTGAAAGAATTTGTCGTCATAGGAAGCGAGACTTATTACGCTAATTTGCCCAAATTTTCGCACAGGCATCATTGATTCTCACTCAAATAAAAATCTCTTAAATACCTAATAAACTACTTGCGTAGCCACTTGACTTCATATGCTATTCCCGTAGTTAAGTGACTACGTATATAAATTTAAGACGAGACGTTTTCCAAGCCATCGCAGACCCGACCAGACGGGCGATACTTCTGTTAGTTGCCGCACAATCAATGACGGCAGGTGCAATCGCCGCAAACTTTGACACTGCCAGACCGACCGTTTCAAAACATCTGCAAATACTCACCGAGTGCGAATTGCTTGAAGCGGAGCAAACGGATCGAGAAATTTACTATCATTTAAATCCCGACAAGATAAAAGAATTAGACGAATTTATCGAGCAGTTCCGCAAGATTTGGGAAACTCGTTTCAACCAGCTTGACGATTTATTATCAAAAATGAAGGAACAAAAAAAATGAACAATAATTTGCTATTTGATTTTACCGTTGATAAACCGGCAAAAACTGTATTTATAACCAGGGAATTTGCTGCCGAACTTTCGCTGGTATGGGATGCTTTTACCAAACCGGAAATGCTGGATCAATGGGTAGCTCCCAAACCTTGGGCTTCCAAAACTAAGTATATGAATTTTGAAGTTGGTGGAAACAGATTTTATGCGATGGTCAGCCCCGAAGGACAAGAACGTTGGTCAATTCAGGAATATACTTCGATTACTCCAAAAACCAATTTTAAACTTTATAATGCTTTTGCAGACAAAGATGAAAATCCTGAATTGCCTGGTTCTGAATGGGACTACAATTTCAGCGAACAAAACGGTATTACAAAAATGACGTTGAAAAATTTGGAAGAGTTATTGGTAACTTTATCGCAACGGCAGTAAGTAGGTGAGCAAAATAAATCCAGTTTAGACAGGATTGACAAGATAAACAGGATTTAAGCATCTGAACATAAATTCTACGGTATAAAGAATTTTCTCAGTACGATAAAAACAGGCTCTGCGACACTCATTAGACCTCAAAACTTATGTTAAGGTGCTTACGATTCCCCAATGTTGGCGAGTGTTTTTTCTCATCTTGTCAATACTGTCAATCCTGTCTAAGTCTGCTTTATTTGGCGTGGGTACTTATGAACATACAAGAACAAATCAAAGAGTACCTTACTAACCAACCTGAACCAAAACGCACCGACCTGCAAGAGTTGCACCGCATGATTCTGGAAGTATTGCCAGCATGTAAGTTATGGTTCCTGGATGGTAAAAACAGTGAAAATAAAACTGTTTCTAATCCTAATGTAGGATATGGAATTCAAACCATAAAATATGCTGAGGGAAAAACCAGGGAGTTTTATCAAATTGGTTTGAGTGCAAACAAAAGCGGAATTTCTGTTTATATCCTTGGTATCAAGGATAAGACATACTTAGCTCAAACGTATGGAAAAAAACTAGGCAAGGCGAGTGTGAGCGGATATTGCATCAGGTTCAAAACTATAAAAGATATAAACATTGACATACTTCAAGCATCAATACGATATGGGGTTGAGGCTACGAATGAAAAACCAATCCAATGAAAGCTATCATCTACGAAGCCTTTAATTCACAACCACAACTCAAGAATGTTCCTGACCCTACTCCAGAAAAAGATGGCGTCGTCGTCAAAGTCATGGCGACGGGAGTGTGTCGCAGCGACTGGCATGGCTGGGTCGGACACGACGCGGATATTCAACCTCCGCACGTGCCTGGTCACGAATTGGCTGGCGTAGTCGCAGCCGTTGGCAAGGACGTAACTAAATGGAACATTGGAGATCGCGTCACGGTTCCGTTCGTTGGTGGTTGCGGTGCTTGCCCACAGTGCGCATCCAGCAATCAACAAGTTTGCGACCACCAGTTTCAGCCTGGATTTACGCACTGGGGATCGTTTGCCGAGTATGTGTCCATTCATTATGCCGACACGAATTTGGTGCGCTTGCCGGACACGATGGATTTTGCTGCGGCAGCAAGTCTGGGTTGTCGGTTTGCCACTTCCTTTCGCGCCGTCATAGATCAAGGCAAAACTTCTGCCGGACAATGGGTAGCCGTTCACGGCTGCGGCGGTGTGGGTTTATCGGCAATTATGATTGCGAGTGCTATTGGTGCGAGTGTCGTGGCGATAGATATTTCCGAAGACGCGCTCCGTCTGGCGAGTGCGTTGGGTGCGGTTGCTACGGTGAATGCTACGCAAGTCGCCAATGTAGCCGAAGCTGTCATCGAAATTACAAAAGGCGGCGCACACGTTTCGCTGGACGCGCTCGGACATCCCATTACCTGTTTCAATTCCATTAGCAATCTGCGCAAACGCGGCAAGCACATTCAAGTCGGCCTAATGCCGGAAAAGATGCTGGCGGAGCAAAGTATGCCTGCTATTCCGATGAGCAAAGTCATCGCGCACGAACTCGAAATCCTCGGCAGCCACGGCATGCAAGCGCATCGCTACGACGCACTGTTCGCAATGATTGAAGCGGGAAAGCTAATGCCTGAAAAACTCATCGGCAGAACTATCACACTTGAGCAATCCATTGATGCGCTCGTGAATATGAATAAATTCGAAGGCGCGGGTGTAACTGTGGTGACAGAATTTGGATGTTAGATTTTGGATGCTAGCTGTTGGAGGTTGGATATGAGTTCCGAAACCCGAAACCTAACACCCGACACCTGCCCTAATTCGCCAGAATTCTTATCGAAAATCGAACGTGGGATTTATAGTCCCTTAATTTTGGTATATTCTGTTTCCTATGGCTCGAAAAGGAAATATCTTAGTCATTGACGACGAAGAAATCATGCGGGATGTGTTGGAAACAATTCTTTCATCAGATGGCTATCGCGTTGATCTTGCAAAACAAGGCGAAGAAGGGCTGGCGAAATACTCCGAAAAAAATTACGACGTAGTTTTATTGGATGTTTCAATGCCCGGCATTGGCGGCATCAGTACGCTGGAACAAATTCTCAAACTCGATCACGAAGCCGTCGTCATTATGATTACGGCTTTCGCAACGTTTGAGACCGCCGTTGCCGCTTGGCAACTTGGTGCATATAATTGCGTTCGCAAGCCATTCGAAAATGACTACATTTTAAAAACTGTCGCCGCTGGAATCAATCGCCGCCGCAAAGACGAAGAACGCCAAACGCTGAAGCGAACTTTGAAAGCTTCAGCGGATCGCAGTCAAATTGTTGGCAATTCTGCGCCGATGCGCGAAGTATACGATTTGATTGAACAGGTCGCTCCGGCGCGGACTACAATATTAATTACAGGAGAATCGGGAACCGGAAAAGAAGTCGTTGCCCGCTCCATCCACTTCTCTTCTCCGCGGTCGGAAAGCGGTCAGTTCGTTGCCGTCAATTGCAGCAATATTCCTTCTGAGTTATTGGAGTCAGAATTATTCGGACATACGCGCGGAGCCTTTACCGGTGCGGTCAACGCGAAGAAAGGATTATTCGAAGTCGCCGATGGAGGATCAATTTTTCTGGATGAAATCAGTACCATTCCGCCGGAAACTCAGGCTCGATTATTGCGTGTCATTCAGGAACGCGAATTCACTCCGCTGGGCGATACGACGCCACACAAAGTTGATGCGCGAATTATTGCGGCGACCAATACGGATTTAAAACGCGCTGTTCAAAATGGCGAATTTCGCGAAGATTTGTTTTATCGCTTGAACGTCATCAACATCCACCTGCCGCCGCTGCGCAATCGGCGTTCGGATATTTTGCCGCTGACGCAACATTTTATTAGAAAATATAATCTCGAAAATAATCGGCAAGTCTCGGATCAAATCTCCGTCGAAGTGCTGAATATTCTGGAAAAATATCCCTTCCCCGGCAACGTTCGTGAACTGGAGTCTTCGATTGAACGTGCCGTCATTATTGCTCGCAGTAACGAATTAACCGTCGAGTGTTTACGCCCTGAAATTATTAATCCTGAACTAGCTGAGTTTGAAAATAAATCTACGATTGAAGCTCGTGAAATCCACATCGAAAGCGGCATCGCCTTCTACGATGAAGTATCGCGTTTCGAAATTGAGTTGATCAAAAAAGCCCTTGAATTCACCGAAGGCCATCAAAGCCGCGCTTCAAAATTACTCGGATTAAATAACACGACGCTGAATAGCAAGATTAAGGCGTACAATATAAAAGTGTGAAAGTGATGAGTAGAAAGTAATGAGTGATGAGTTGAAAGACACTCATTCCTCATCACTTTCTACTCATTACTTTTTTTCCCATGCTTCTCATTGATGGCAACAACCTAATCGGCAGTCGAATCCACTCCGCCGCTTCCCTTTCTGCCGCGCGAAAAACCTTGCTCGAAGAACTGGCCAAATTCACGCGCATCAAAAAGAAAAAAGTAGCTGTCGTCTTTGACGGCATGCCGGAAATTAATATCGCGGACGGTTCCAGCTACCGAAGCGTCAAAGTTTTTTACGGCGGCGAAGGCTCCGACGCAGATACAAGAATTTTAAAAATCGTCGAAAACCAGAGCAATAAAGCAATTTTGACTGTAGTCACTTCCGACGGAGCCTTAAGTGGAGCCGTCAAAGCCTATGGCGTAAAAATTATGAAAGCCGGAACCTTCCGAAATTTATTGCAGGAAGTTGAAGACGTCGTCGAACGCGAAGATGATTTTCAAATGAATGATATGGACAAGTGGATGAGGTATTTTGGCGTGGATGAGGAGGAAAGTAATGAGTAACGAGTGATGAGTAACGAGTGTCTTTAAAACTCTTCACTCGTTACTCATCACTTTCTACTCATCACTTTTACTACTGTTCTTTCGTAGTTTTTTCTTCGATGCGTTTTTCCATCCGCATTTTCACTGCGCCGTTTGCGCCAGGTTCTCCGAATTCAAATGATCGCAAAAACTGACCCGGCATCATGTGTGGGCCGTCTTCGTTGATTTTGTAATCTGCTGGAACTTTGAATAATTCCTTGTCAGGCTCGCTACGATTAATATTGGTCAGGCGATAGATGTCTTCGCCAAAACGGGGGTCATTGAATTTGCGTAACACTGTCACTTCAAGCTCAGGCGAAGTCCAGGTCTCCGTGATCACATTGATAGGGTTATCATTGCCGAGTTCACCCGCTGGAATAATCATAACGGTGCGAGAACCTTCACATTCAACCCCTTGAATATTTTGCTTTCCGAGAACTTCTGTTTTTTTCTCGTACTTATTGCCCGCACCAGTGAAAATTTTAATGTCATGACTTTCTGGCAAACCAACTGGCTTAGGTGTAGCCAGAGTAAAGGTCTTTTGCGAAGCATCAGACACTGGCCCATCACTTAAGGTAAAGTTAAATGTCAAAATCCCTTGCACTTTAACGGGCTGACCATTCATTTCAGTAGGTTGAAATTTCCATTGATGCGCGGCTTCGGATGCAGCTTCAGCGAGTAAAGGATGTCCGCCAACAATATCTTCTGTAACCACTTCCCCTTTTTCATTCACTACAACTCTGACCTGGACTGCACCCTGAACGCCAGCCGCTTTTGCAGCTGCCGGATACTTTGGTTGAGATTTGCTGATAGCATTGGCTGTCAGGACTCCGCCTGAAACCCTCTGAATCGTTGGTGCACCGCCAACAATTTTTTCCGTCGAAGCGGTCGAAGACCTAACGATAACTCTAGATTCTTTGATAGGAGAATCGGACTTAGAATTTTCCATAAAATTAATCCGAACGGTTGGCATCTTGGAGGCAGTCTTCTCTTTCGGGTTTAGCAAATAAGTTGTGCCCGCTACCGGATCATAAATGGAAATGTGCTTCGGTAAATCCTTCATCGCTTCAGCAAATGGCCCGTAGGCCTGCAAAACTGATTCCTGTCGAATTCGACCTTCGATGTCTCTCGCCACAGAAGCATTGCTCTTTCGGGTGATGCGGTTGCCGTCCCCGAGTGTCTGAATATGCTCGCTGACGATTTCTGCGGAATACGGTTTACCTTTGACAACTTTAGCGTCCATTCTGATTTGCGAGGTTGCAAAGCTATAATCAGCGCCTCCAACACTCAACCCGGGCACAGCCCCATTCGGAGTCGCATGGCTAAAAAACATAGTCTGTTCGCCGCTACCTGTTCCATCGGTAATAACCTTAACTTCACGATTGATTATCACATCCTGTTTTTCAGTCCTGGCTTTGTCAGGCACAGGATTTTGCGCGACAACAACCAGGCTATTCGCAATGAGCGCAAAGGCACTGGCGATACTAATCAATTTACGATTCATACATTCCTCCAAGGTAGGATAGGCGGCTCGCCTGTCCACGTGTTATATTTTTTTCGACAGGCGGAACGCCTATCGTACCTTAAAAATTATCGAAAGCTTGCCACGTTAATGGCACGTGGGACTCCATCGGAACCAACTAATAAATCTGCATTCACAAACGGAGATTGACGATTGCCGCGTGGCATTGTCAGTCCCATCGAGGCCAATTTTTCACGAGCCAACTTGACGCGCATCAACCGCAAATCATCCGCCGGCGGCATCGTTTCCGCATAATCAAACGCAATAAAATCTTTCGCCGCTAATGGTTTTTCCGGTTCAAGAATTTCGAAATCTCCAACTTCAACAGAAGTACTGGAAGTAGGGTTCGGCGCAACTCCAATTCGATTTTTGGAAGCAATCGGAATCGTCCTAATTGAATTCATTGGGTTGCGCTTGACCAAAACTTGCTTCGGTTCGGGGTCAAGAACATTCTTGAATGCAGGTTCCTGAGGTGGTAACGAAGCTGAAAGACTTGGCTTGAAATCAGGAGATTTCACGATAGTTTCGCTTTGCTCCGGTAACATTTTAGCGACAGCCAAACCCAATAAAACTAATACGGCAGCCGTCGCTAAGCCCCATTTTAATTGACTGAAAGCAGCATACACCGAATCCATCCATCCAGCGGCTGGGACGCTTTTTTTCTCATGCTGCTGTCGAAACGCAGTCAGCAATACTGTTTCCAAATTTGGTGAAGGCGCAGCGTTTTTTTCTAAACGTGCAACCTGAGACAAAGCAGCATTCATCGCTTCGGCATTCGCCATACGGATCGCGCAACGATGACAATCCTGCGCGTGCAATTTCATTTCAGAAGACAGCGAAACTACTTTCGCCGAATCAATTATTTGGTTTTCAAATTCATGACAATTCATAACATTTATTGTGAGCAGACTTTTCGACTAACAGCCTGCTGAACTGGACGTAGCCGCTCCACGAGCATCCCTCGCGCACGATGTAATCTTGACCGGACTGTGCCAATCGCGCATCCCAAAATCTCGGAGGCTTCAATGTAACTTAATTCGTGAAGATCGCATAACACCACGACTTCGCGGTAATGGGGAGGCAATACCAAAATCGCCTCACGAACCTGATGGACCGTTTCGGCCCTCGTTAAATCCAACAGAGGATCGGGCAACACTGAGAAAATATCTTCCGTGAGATCATTCTCATCATCAATCGAAATCATCGAACGGTCACGCGCTACTTTGCGCCAGACCTGAAACCTTGCCACCCCGAACAGATAAGACTTGAGCGTTCCTTTCGAATCATCATATCGATGCCCTTCTTTCATGAGCATCATAAAAACTTCCTGCGTCACATCTTCCGCCAGTGATTCGTTGCCGCTCATTCGTAGCGCAAACCGATAAATCCCCGGACTGAAATCACGATAAAGCGTGACAAACGCCGCTTCATCTCCCGCGATGATCTGCCGGAGCAATTTTAGATGCAGCGCATTGTTATCACTATTGGCAGTCATTCAGGATCACATCTTCCTCACAACTATAATTACTTGTAGCGGTGAAAGAGTTCCAGAAAAATAACAAAGAATAATAAACAGCGGAGAACACAGAGTGCACGAAGAAAAAACAATCAGTTATTTGAGCTATTGTGACCTCCGTGTTCTTCGTGTCCTCCGTGGTCAATTCTTATGAAAAATTTGCCTCGTAAAATTTGACATGATTACGCAACTTCGTTAGTCTCACCATTGTCTTACAATTTACGTGGCGATTTCAGCGACTTGCTCCACGAAAAAAACTGCTAAAGAGCGTTTCCCGCTTCTCGAAACCAAAGATTTTAAGAGAGCCTTAACGTGATTTAGCTCGTTAAGGCTCTTTGCCATTTAACCAAGTAATATTTTATTAGTCGCCCAATTGTAGGGTAGGTTCTCAACCTGCCCGATTCGGAAAAGTATACGGGCAGGTTGAGAACCTACCCTACATACAAAAGGAACCCAACGATGTCTGATAACAATTATTCATTTGAAACTTTGGCTGTCCACGGCGGCCAATCTACTGACCCGACCACCAAAGCGCGCGCCGTCCGGATTTATCAAACTACGTCGTACAGCTTCGATGATGCCGATCATGCGGCTCGTTTGTTTGGCTTGCAGGAATTTGGAAACATCTATACCCGCATCATGAATCCGACGACGGATGTGCTGGAAAAACGAGTTGCCGCACTTGAAGGTGGAGCCGCTGCTTTGTGTCTGGCTTCCGGTCAGGCAGCTGTCACGCTGGCGCTGCAAAACATTGCGAATTCCGGCGATGAAATTGTTTCGACGACTTCATTATACGGCGGAACCTACAATTTATTTCATTACACGTTGCCGAAGCTCGGCATCACCGTCCGCTTTGTAGACGCCGAAGATGAAGCGGGATTGCGTGCCGCCATCAATGATAAAACCAGAGCGATTTACACCGAAACCGTCGGGAATCCCAAGCTCGACATCGTAGACATTGAGAAACTCGCCGCCATCGCGCACGAAAATAATTTGCCGTTGATCATTGATAATACGACGCCTTCGCCTGCGCTGGTTCGTCCTATTGAATACGGAGCCGACATCGTTATTCAATCATTGACGAAATTTATTGGCGGTCACGGAACTTCCATCGGCGGCGCGATTATTGATGCCGGAAAATTTGATTGGAAAGCTTCAGGACGATTTGCTGATTTCACTACGCCTGATCCTTCCTATCACGGAATCGTCTACGCCGAAGCTTTTGGAAATCTTGCGTATATTCTTAAAGCCAGAGTTATGGGACTCCGCGACACCGGAGCCTGTCTTTCACCTTTCAATGCATTTCTGATTTTGCAAGGGACGGAAACGTTGCATCTGCGAATGGAACGTCACTCCGAAAATGCCTTGGCAGTAGCTAAATTTTTGCAAGGTCACGCCAATGTTGAGTGGGTGAATTATCCCGGACTGGAATCCAGCAAATATTACGAACGCTCGAAAAAATATTCACCCAAAGGCGCTGGAGCATTGGTCACTTTCGGTATTAAAGGCGGCATGGACGCCGGTAAAAAACTGATCAATTCCGTAAAATTGTTCAGCTTGCTTGCGAATATCGGTGATGCGAAATCTTTGATTATCCATCCGGCTTCGACGACGCATTCACAGTTGACGGCAGAAGAACAAGCCTCCACCGGAGTAACACCTGAACTCGTTCGCCTCTCCGTCGGCATTGAAAATATCAGCGATATTATTGCAGATTTAGAAAATGCCCTTGCATAAAATATTGCGGAGTGGCGATTGCGGATTGCGGAGTTATCTTGTTCCGCAATCCGCAATCCGCAATCCGAATTCCGCATTCGTTCTATGTCTCAACTCATTTCAATGATTGAATTAACTCACGAAGGCGATTTTACATTACCGATAGATGATCCGTTTCGGCTGCTATCGGGAGAATCACTGCCTTCTGTCACCTTACATTATGCAATGTACGGGACGCTCAACGAGGCTCGTGACAATGCGATCCTTGTGCCTCACGCGCTCTCTGGTTCCGCACGCGTCGGCGATTGGTGGCCTGATTTATTTGGGGAAGACTCTGTTTTCGATTTATCAAAAGTTTGCGTGATTGGTATTAATTTAATCGGTTCGTGCTATGGCTCCACCGGCCCGCTAAGTATCAATCCAGCCACAAATCAGGCATATGGTCGCAACTTCCCTATAGTTTCAGTGAAGGACAACGTCCGCGCGCAAGCCAAATTAATTCAGCATCTCGGCATCACACAACTGAAAGCAGTGATTGGCGGTTCGATTGGCGGCATGCAGGCTTTACAATGGGCAGTGGATTTTCCAGAAGCAATTTGTTATTGCATCGCAGTCGGAGCAGCTCCACTTTCTGCGATGGGGCTGGCACTCAATCATTTACAACGTGAAGCCATTTTGATAAATCCCGAACAAGGGCTTTCACTAGCTCGTCAGATTGCGATGTGTTCTTATAAATCGCCGGAATTGTTCACTGAACGTTACGACCGCAAACCAAACCGTAACGGCGAAAATCCTTACAATTCCCTGAGCGGTCGTTTTGATGTGGGCGGCTACTTAAGTTATCAGGGGAAGATTTTTTATCAGCGATTTGATACTGATTCATACCTCATAATCACCAAGCTGATGGATAATTTTGATCTCAGTCTTGGGTATGATTCACTCGAAATTGCGCTCGCCAGAATTAAATCAAAAGTGCTGTTAGTGGGGATCGAATCTGATTGGCTGTTTCCGACTTCGGATATTAAAACACTTACTGCACAGATGCTCACTGCCGGAGCCGACACCAGTTATCAAAACATATTCACCAATCACGGACACGATGGCTTTCTGGCAGAACCTCAGCAATTAGTTCCGATCATGCGCGCCTTCCTGAAATAACATCTACCATTCACATTAACTTTTAGTTGACGGGAGTTGCTCAAAATAGAGGCTCCCACCGCCTGCATTTCCGCGTCCGTGCATAAATTTTTGAAGCGCTGGCAGGTTAATCTTTTCGTGGTACGTGCTTCCGTAAACAACCTTCGTCCGCGAATTGCCCAGTAAATACGCCAATAATAAATACTGTTCTGTCCAAAAAATTTGTTGCTCCAGCATCCATTCTTTTGGCATCCCGCACGGTAAAAAAATATCATGAGCATGGACGTGAATTCGTCGTTTGATCTGTGGCAAAAGCTTTAAATAAATGTGCAGGCAATCGCTCCCGGTTTTTACGGTGTGCGTCGAATCGATAAACAATAAGTCGCCATCCTGTAGTTGATCGTTCAGCCATTCAGCAGAAATATTCTGCGCTGTTAAATTCACAACTTCCGTATGTGGAATTGAAGCCAGAAAAGGCCTCGGATAAGGCTCGACACAAATAATCTTTCCGCTGCCGTTTTTATCGATAGCTTCACGGGCAACCAAGGTTGAAAATCCAGCTCCAATTTCAACAATTGTTTGTGGCTGAAATCGGCGGATAAAACAGTAATAAGCCATTGCATCGCTATGACTAAACTGACTATTTTCCCAGAAATAACGATCACACAATTGTTCATCCCCTTTGGTCGGAGGGTTAAACTCTTCAGCAAAAGGAGCCAGTTCCTTTAGAAAATTCGCCATTAATTTCGCATCAAATATTTCATCGGAAAGCCAGGGCATTTCATCTCCCTGATACTCAAATGAATTTTCAATTTCAACGACGGAAGGAACAGTGCTGTAATAGTTAACGGGCACAATATTCATTCCGCGAGTTTGTAAAAAATTGCGTACGCTAGGTCGCCTGACAAACTTCTTCAGGAATTCCATGACAGAAGTTTTTTTAAAGAAATTCGAGAAATGGAGCTGCGTGAGGTTTAAATTATTCATAATTGAGCGCTGAGCGTATGGAGTGCGGTGCCTTGTCATCGCTTTGGAGAGGTATTCAGTGCAAATCTACAGCGATGTAAACTTATACCAAAGCGACGCAGAGCCGCTGCACTCCATACGCTCCGCTCGGTCGCGGTACTGATTCGATTCTAATTAAGATCGCACTTGATAATATGCTTTCTGAGGTGGACGAATTCAAGTTTTATTTTTCTTTTTGAGTTTTTATATTTTTCTCGTTAACACTTTCTGATTCTGCCTCGTCTTTATCCACGTTAGCGAAAAAGAAACGTTGATCGGAACTGCAATTGAAATTTTATCGTAAGAATTATCACTATGGCACACATCGCCAATCATATTTTAAGTATTGTCTCGCCAGCACCGGAATCTTCCCGGCAACCAGCGGCGTTGCGATTAGTGAGTAGTGAAAAATCTAACGAAATTCGTCTGGTAGAACTGGCCCAGAGTGGCGATAACAAAGCATTTACTTTGCTTTATGAGCGATATAGCCGAATGGTTCACGGCATCATTCTGGCCCGCGTTCCGCGTCACGAAGCTGATGATCTGGTGCAGGATGTGTTTCTTTTTGCCTGGCGAAAGTTGAATACACTGCGCGAAGCGGCGGCTTTTGGCGGATGGATCGGGATGATCGCTCGCAATCGCGCGATGGATTATCACCGCCAGAAACACGAATCAGAAGAATTAACGGAAAATGCGGCGGAATCTTTAAGTGCGAATCCATCGCAAAAAGCTGAGGCTTTGGCGGCACTGGAAATCATTAAATCGCTGCCGGAAGCGTACCGCGAAACTTTAATGCTGCGATTGGTGGAAGGCATGACAGGGCCGGAAATTGCCGAGCAAACCGGCCTGACGCCTGATTCAGTTCGAGTAAATTTGCATCGCGGTATGAAGATGCTGAAGGAAAGATTGAGAGCTAACTAACGGTGGTCTTATGAACGAACAATATTTGTGGGACAAAACAACTGAACCAGATGACGAGACAAAAGAACTTGAATCGTTGCTGAGCGAATTTCGCTATCAGCCGCGTCCGCTGGTTTTGCCTGAAGCTACACCAAAAAAGGTTTTTGTCTTTGAATACAGAATCGCGGCAATTGCGGCGATGGCATTGATCGCTTTCGGATTTCTGTTCTGGCTTTCGTTTATTAATAACGGCTCAACTCAAATTGTTGACCGTGAACAACCATCACCTACAGTTCCAGCAACTGCTCCGATACAAATTGAAAATAAATCGGTTAATGACGTGCCGATCGCTTCCGATCAGCCGCAGCGAATCTTAATCAAACGAAAACCAAATATCTTAAGGCCTGTGCAAATTAGCCGTCAGAGCAAACGGCCTTCAATGGCAACACAGGAACGGATGGCCAAGGACAAACTAATGTATGCGCTCCAACTGACCAGTGACAAACTGGACTTTCTACAGCACAAAATTTCAGTGGATTCAAACTAATAACCGACGTTTCTCACGGAGGACGACATGACATTTTTCATTATTTTTCATTTTATTGCCGAAACGACCACTTTCACGAAACAGTTGTTTTTACTGGCTATTTTCACCTTTTTATTAACAACTTCTTCATTTGCCCAACAAAATAATTTGGCGCAAAGCCAATACGCGAAAGCCAAGATTGACATTAGCCATTTAGCGAAGCTTGAAGACAAAGCCTCCGAAGTTGTCGATGTCACTATTGATCGCCGAACGTTGCGGCTCGCACTTAAATATTTTTCAAATTCCAAAGACCCTGATGAAATTAAAATCCGCGATCTCGTCGCTGGAATCGAAGGGATTTACGTCAAGGTCTATCAATTCGAAAATGAACAGGAATACGCCGTTGCAGATTTCGAAAATATTCATACGCAGCTGAAGGCTCCCGGCTGGATTCGCCTGGCCGGAGTTCGCAGCAAGAAAAAAGATGCGACCAATGTCGAAGTTTCAATGATGACGGATGACGACGATAATTTATTAGGCTTAGCGATCATCGCCGCGGAACCTAAACAACTCGCCGTCGTCAATATTGTCGGAACGTTCGATCCGGCCCGCATCCGCGAACTCAGCGGCAAGTTTAAAGGCTTACCCGATCTTGATCTCGACGGGCTTGGAATTGTGAAGAAAAAGGAAAAAACGAAAGAAGAAGATAAGCCTAAAGAAGAAACCAAGAAAAAACAGTAATAAAAGAATTTACCGTAAAGGGTCAAAGGAATACAAGCATTGAAAAATCACTTGTCTTTCATTGACCTCTTTTCCCTTTGACCCTTTGCTGTAAAATTTTCCCCGACAACTCAAGAACAGCGAGGTAACAAATGAAAAAGCTCACACGTCTTTTCACGCTCATTCTAATTTCATTCACCCTCATCTCCCCGGTTTCCGCCAAACCCAACGAATTCAAGACCGTCGTCAAGCAAATCAAAAAACAATACAACGCCAAGCAAATGCGAATCCCATTAGTCTTCGGCTTAGTAGGAATTGGCGCCCGTATTTTTACAAAAGGTGCGGTAAAAGGCTTGAAAATAGCTATTTTTGAAGATCAGGATTTTTCCAGGCCGCTCAAAGATAATTCTATGGAAAGCGTTTTTGCGAATTCCTTCGATAACAATTGGACCCCGAATATTCGACGCTATTCCAAAAAAACCGGTGAGCGAACCTACATCTATTCCAAAGAAGCGGGCAAAGATTTTCAGCTCCTGATCACTTCCATCGAAGAACGTCAGGCTGTGGTGGTCTCAGTTAAAGTTAATCCAGAGCAAATGCAAAAGCTCATTGAGAAATACAACAAAGATGAAACCGTTATTGATATGTTCGGCATTGGAAACAAATCCGAACAGAACAAAAATACAACTGTAGAAACGACCTCAGCACCGGATTCAACCGATGCAAAAGTCATGGCTGACGTCGAAATTCCTGAGACAAATGCTAAACCGTCGGAAGTTAAATCCGCTGAAATCAAAGATTCAGAAACTGCAATTCCTCCTGTTAGATCAGCTGACGGAATAAAGGCCGACTTAAAAATTGAGACTAAACTCGTCAACGTGAATGCGAAAGTTCTCAACGCTTCAGGCCAGGCAATCACAAATTTATCGAAAGATGATTTCACTCTTTTCGAGAATAATATCAAACAGGAAATTTCGTATTTCGCTCCGGTGACGGCTCCGATCAACTTGATTTTATTACTTGATTACAGCAGTAGCACCAATGACAAACAAAAGCTCATGCGCGATGCTGCCAAGAAATTTGTTGATTCGCTCGGCGCGAATGATCAGGTCGCAGTGGCTGTTTTTGGACGCAAAATGAAATTGATTCAGGAATTTACAGCTGACAAAAAATTACTAAAGAAAAAGATTGGCGATATTGATTATGACGCAACAGGCACGGGTTATTATGATTCGATGTGGAGTACGCTCGACCTTTTCAAATCCTCAACCACTTCACGAAATGCGATTGTTGTCCTGACAGATGGCGTAGACAATTCCATCAGCCGTCCCAAAGATTATCCCGTCAAACATAGCTTCAATGAATTAATGGAACGGATCGCTGAAGAAGAAATCACAATTTATCCGCTGTATTTAGACACTGAAGAAGAACAAGTCGTGAAGAAAAAAGGGCGCGATACACATGAGACGTACGCCACCGCCAGACAACAATTAAAAGCCGTCGCCGAACAAACAGGCGGCACCTATTATCACGTTGCCGACATTAAAGATTTAACGGGAGTTTATGCGCAGGTAGCCAACGAGCTTCGGACAATTTACAGCCTCGCCTTTTCATCCAGCAATGAAAACACAAAGAAAGAATGGCGTACTTTAAAATTAACCGTAAATCAGGATGGCGCAACCACGAGAGCGAAGAAGGGATATTTTGCGAGATGATTTGGAAAGATGCTGGATGCTGGATGCTAGATGTTAGATGCTGGGAAGCCAGCATCTAACATCTAGCATCCAGCATCTTCTATCAACATCTTCTTCATCACTTCCAGCCACAACTGATGCGCCGCATGCAACGCTGGATTCATCAGCC
>JAYTCQ010000253.1:0-27490 GCA_043736395.1 Blastocatellia bacterium
TACTGCGAACTGCGAACTTCCCCCACTGCGAACTCTCTTCGCTGCGAACTTTCCTTACTGCATCAATGTCCACGGCTGATACCAAAGCATCGCGGCAATGACTGCTGCGACTACGATCATGATGAACCACTTCAGAACTTTGAAGAAAAATTTGGCGATGAACCATCCGGCGATCAGGACAAGAAAGACGGCGATGGCGGTAGAGATGGTAGCGGTCATAATGTAAGCATCCTATTTGGTAGCCGCCGGTGATGGCACGGCAGTTGATTCTGCTGCTGGCGGTGTTGGCTCTTTCGGCATGATTTTATCGCTGACGATGACGTTTTCAATCGGGTAGCGTTTTTTCAGTCCACTGATTTCAACGACGTATTCACCAGCCCGTTTGTCATTAACCACAACCGTTCCGAGAAAACTTTTCGTCTGGACTCCGTAGGCGAGTTTACCAATGACAGGGTCTTTGACTTGCGTGGTTGGCATGAACATATAAATCACGGGAACAGCCAAAACTACGGCGATAATAAAAAATTTCAGGTATTGGTTGAAAAATTTCCAGATCGCCAATCCGATGAGTGCAGTGATGCCTGCTGCTATTAGGTAGTACATAATAAATCCATCCTATTCAAAAATTAGACCAAATATTTAATGAGTAAAGTAGCGATTCCGAGAAATGAAAGGAATCCGCCAACGTCGGTGCAAGTTGTGACAAAAACGGTAGAAGCTAAAGCCGGATCAGCTTTGAGCCGTTTCAGAATTAATGGAATGGCAGTTCCGGCGACGCCAGCAATCAGCATATTATTCAACATCGCCAGCGCGATGATCCCGCCGATCAAACCCATTTTTGCGCTTGGCCCGTACCATAGCCAGACAATCACGGCAGCAACGATTCCGGTGATAAATCCATTGGCTAACGCGACCATTGCTTCTTTGATAATGACTCTTCGCGCATTATCCCAGGTCACTTCGCCGAGAGCGAGGCCGCGTACGATGACGGCTAAAGTTTGCGTTCCGGCGTTCCCACCCATCCCAGCCACAATCGGCATCAGTGAAGCGAGAACAGTCACGCGGGCAATTGTTCCTTCAAAAAGATGAACAACCGTCGAAGCCAGTATCGCGGTCGCCAGATTGACCAATAACCACGGGAGCCGCAAGCGGACAGAACGCATTGGAGCGTTGATGGCGTTGTCCTCGGAACTCACACCAGCGAGGGCGTAAATATCTTCAGTGGCTTCTTCGCGGATAACGTCGAGCACGTCGTCTACGGTGACGACTCCGGCTAATTTATTTTCAGAATCAACGACCGGAACACCCAACAAATTGTATCTTGCGACGATGCGCGCAACTTCTTCCTGATCAGTTTCCGTGCGGACGCTGATGACGTCGCTGCTCATAATTTTTCTGAGCGGCGTCGTGGGCGGAACCAATAATAATTGTCGCAGCGAGACGACACCGACAAGGTGATTGCGGTCGTCAATGATGTACAGATAAAAAACTAGTTCGATGTCGCTATTGGCTTTTTGAATAGCGGAAACCGCTTCGCCGACGGTCAATTCTTCGTTCAGCGCAAACACGTCCGGCGTCATGATGCGTCCGGCGGTGTCTTCATCAAAGCTCAGCAATTCCTGCACATCGGTGGACGCTTCGATTTTCATTAAATCGAGTAAGCGTTCACGGATTTCCATTGGGAATTTTTCGACGAATAATGCCGCATCGTCAGAGGGCAATTCCTGCAAAACTTTCGCAATGTCTTCCGGCGAAAGTGTATGCAATAAATCAATGCCTTCTTCGACGCCGAATTCGCTCAAAGAAGCAGCGGCGAGTTCGGGATCAGAATGTGTGAGAGCAGCAAATACAGCGTGACGGTCGAGGTCATTTAGTCCTTGCAGCACCTGCGCCACATCTGCTGGGCGCCCTTTGTGCAGGACGTTCATCGCACGCGTAATCGCTCCGCGACGTATCATGCGACGAACGGTATCCAGCATTAATGTGACTTTTTGCGACTGCATAGGTTCTTTAAGAGTAGTCGGTAGACGGAAGACAGGAGGCTGTGCATTGCGAGAATCTTCAATATATCGTTATCAACTACTGTCTCCCGTCTCCTGTCTACTCTTCATCATTTAATATATAAAATAAAAAAGGACGAAAGATGAATTGCAAAATCTTTCGTCCCTTCGCGCTGTACGGCGATTTTACGAAA
Source organism: Blastocatellia bacterium (assembly GCA_043736395.1). Lineage (GTDB taxonomy): Bacteria > Acidobacteriota > Blastocatellia > RBC074 > RBC074 > JAFDVL01. Next base: position 2,195 of record JAYTCQ010000253.1, read on the forward strand.
AATTATCGTGGAAGAAAATAGATTAACCAGGCAATGCCAAAACCGATCCCGACGAAGGAAAAGAAAACTTTGACGCCGTAAAGCAGGCGTTCCATCGGCGTGCTATGTTCTGAAGAAATAACCGCAAACACAATCCCAACCAATGCGCTGAAGGCAACCATCGAAGTGAAGTGGCTCATTTTTTCCTCCCGATGGCGATGTCAAAAGCGTCCATCGCGGCGAGAAAGTTGCAGGCACCGGCGATTGCCAGAAAAGTCTTTCCGTACTCGAAGGTCTGTGCCGCAGTATCTCCAGTAAACGCGTAGCCCGTCGCCATACAAATAAAATACGGCAATCCAAGTCCGATGTTCAGAGCAGAGAAAACCCAGGTCAATTTATCTTCGGCGACCGGAGTGAATAAATTGCCCTTCATCATTACTCCCAAAATAAACATGGTAACAATGCTGAAAGCGAGTAAAGCGCCGCGCACCCATTTGCCCTGCACAAAATGTCCAAGTCCGGGGAACACGAGAGCCGCAATTGAGACCATTGCCGAACGAGCGGGCGACGTTTCAGGCGTAGAAGTTAGTTGAGTTTGCAAATTTGTTTCCGCCAATCATAAATTTAGAGTAAGTCGCCATTCTAGGAAGCGGGCAGAGGGCTGTCAATGCGTCACCGTTCAGAGTCACGCATTTATGCGTGTAAGTATTTAAAAATGTACACACGTAAATGCGTCATCCTGAACAATTAATCCGAAGACGAATGATCATGGATGATTTTCCATCCGTCATTGAACTGTCGCAAAATTAGCGTATACAGCCCGCCTAATTTTTTTCCATCTGACAAAACTAGATCAAAGCGCCCGCTCACAAAAGCGGCTTTTTTGCCGATCATTTCCACTTCGATTTGGCTGAATGTCAGCTTTCCCATCTCTTTACCTTCGGATTGATAGGTTTGGCGGTAGCGTTCCAGTACTCCATCGTAACCAGCTCTTTTCACTCCGCCTGAAAAAAATGTCAGCTTTGGTGACCGCCAATAACCCTTCATAAATTCTTCAAGATTCCCCTTATTCCAGGCATCTTTTTGCGTTTCGAGAACGGCGAGTATTTCGGATTGTGGATTTTGGATTGCGGGTTTTTTTGTGGCGTAGGCAGTGAAGTTGAGAAAAATTGTCAGGGCGAAAAGTAGAAATAATTTTGTTTTCATTAAATTTCCTCTTTGTCGCATCGCGACAATTGAATTTAGCCGTGGCGTTTCAACCCACGGTTCGCGGATGGTCAATAAATTTCGCGTCACGTCAGTGACGCCTGAATTCAATCGTCGCTGACGCGACGAAGGGAATAAATATTCCCTATTTCCCGTGGGTTGAAACGCCACGGCTAAATTCAGACGTCGCAATGCGACGAAAGCCACTCTTAACGGCTTAGCGATTTTTATTTTCTCTGATAGAATTCGCCAGAAGTTCAACCACTCTGGAGAAAACCATTAATGTACAAATTTCATTGTCTCTGCATCATCGCAGCAGTCTTTCTTTTTACCAATAGCTTTCCTAACAACACTACCGTCATGGCGCAAACAAATAACTTTACGCAAACACTCACCAGTGTCGAACGCAATATTCATCTCGATACCTGGCAAATTTCAAATCGGGATTTTAAGGACGAACGTTCCTGGTCAGTCCAGAAATATACGCTGCACGGCGGCAAGCAGGAAGGCGTAGACCTCATCGTCGTCAATAACGGCAAGCTCACATTTTCTGTGATTCCAACCCGTGGAATGGGCATTGCGAAAGTTGTGATGGGCGATGTGACACTCGGCTGGAATTCTCCGGTCAAAGAAATCGTGCATCCGCAACACATCAATTTGGAGAGTCGCGGCGGCCTCGGCTGGCTTGAAGGATTCAATGAAATGATGGTGCGCTGCGGGCTGGAATGGGCCGGGCATCCGGGCAAAGATAAATTTATCAATAACACTGGCGACGAAGCCGAGATGGATTTGACTGTCCACGGAAAAATCGGCAATACGCCCGCTTCCGAAGTCGAAGTCGTGATTGACGCGGATCATCGCATTCGTGTTCGCGGGCGCGTTGATGAGCGAATGTTTTACGGCCCGAAATTAGAGCTATGGACAGAGATTTCTACGGAGCCGATGAGCAGCAGTGTTCGCATTGAAGACACCATCAAAAATTTCAGCGCTTACGAATCAGAATTCCAGATTATTTATCATGCGAACTACGGGCCGCCATTGCTGGAGAAAGGATCGCAGTTCGTCGCCGCCGTGAAAGAAATTCGTCCGTTTAATTCGCACGCCGCGAAAAGCCTGAATCAATACGCGGATTATGCCGCGCCGACGAAAGGATTTGTCGAGCAGGTTTACGGCGTGATTCCGTTCGCTGATGCAAAAAATAATACGTCCGTAATGCTGCATAATCCCGCCGCTGACAAAGCTGTGATGATGAATTATGACACGTCAACGCTGCCGTATTTTACGCTTTGGAAAAATACGAGTGCAATCGAAGAAGGCTATGTGACAGGCTTGGAACCTGCGACCGGATTCCCGTCAAATCGTAGCATCGAACGCAAAGCCGGGCGTGTCCCGAAATTAAAGCCAAGCGAATCCCGAAAATTCACGCTGGAAGTTTCCATCCTGAATTCCAAAGAACAAGTGCAACAAGGCAAAGCAAAAATTGTGGCTTTGCAGGCAGGGAAGCCGACGAAATTTAATCCTGAACTAATTCGACCGGAGTAAGTGGAAGTGCAGGTAGTATGACTGGAGTGTGACCAACGAATTTCGCGCCGGAAACTAACTGATACGTTCCCGTGCCCTCCGCGTCGCGTCCATTGCACATGTTCACTAATAACTGAGGTTTCTTGAACTCCGTCGCCACTTGATCGCTGAGGACTTGGCGAAAATACCGTTGACGAAGTTATGATGTTTCGGTAAATTATTATCTGTAAATTTTTTCTCACCTCCGGCAGCTCACTTTCTGAAAACTTTTACTCATTAACAGTTTCTCCTGTTTTGCATAGTTCCGGTTGAAGCGCAGCAGGATTGGTCTCTTCTTTCCGCCTACTCCCCTTGGTGATTGTCGCATCTCGCTTGCAGGCAATGTGGATGGTGTTTATCCCTTTTTTCATTGCTGATCTATTATGTCGTTCCTCACACGTCGTTTCTCCAAGGCTCGCTTACCTTTGCTCACCCTTTTAATTTTGGCTGGACTGCTCATCGGCTTTGGTGTGTGGGCGGCAGTTGAGACCAGGTTAATTGCTAATCCACGGCGTTTATTTGCGACCACCGCACCGAAGCCGGTAACTGTTGCTGCGCCGCTGATTACTGCGACGAAAACGGCTACGCTGGCGACGGATGTGAACAGTAATGGTTTTGTGAATCCGGGCGACACGCTGATGTATTCGGTCGTCGTCGGCAACAGTGGCACCGATGCAACAGGTGTCTCTTTTAGCGATACGCTTGATGCCAATCTGACGTTGGTCGGTGGCTCGGTAATGGCCTCGCCCGTGGCGGTTGACGACAGCTACCCTTGCACGGGCAACCTTTCCATTTCGATTCCCGCTGGTTCTGGTGTGCTCGCTAACGATTACCTAGGTCTCAATCCCCTGGCGACGATTACCGCTTCCGCCACAACCAGCACCAATGGCGGGACGGTCGCGGTGATGAGTGATGGTTCGTTTACCTATGAACCGACCGCCGGATACACTGGCACGGACACCTTCACTTACACGCTGATGAACAGCACTGGTAGCAGCACCGGCACTGTGAGTATCACGGTCTCCAACAAGGTTTGGTTTATCAACAATGCCGCCGCAAGTTGCACGACGGCGGCGGCTGGATGCGGGCGTTTCTCGCACCCTTACAGCAGTCTTTCCAGTTTTATCACGGCCAATCCAGATGCGTCCGGCGACCGGATTTTCATCTATCAGGGGTCAAGCAGTTATTCAGGCGCGCTGACTTTGAAGACCAATGAGCGATTGATTGGGCAAGGCGATGCGCTCGACGCAACCACGCTCGGCTTCACGCCCGCAGCGAATGGCCCAACGCTGCCCAGCGCCACCGCCAAGCCCACGCTCACCAACACGCTCACACTGGCGCAGGGCGTGACTGTTCTGGCGATTAGTATGTCCACCGGAGCCAGCACGGGCATCATCGGTTCCGGCGGTCTCACGGGTCTCACAGTGGGCGATTCGCCCACGACGGCGACGAATGGGATCACGGTCACGACCACGACTGGCACAACGGTTTCGCTCAATAATGTCGGCGGCAATTTCACGTTCCGCAGTCTTTCAGCCAACGGCGCGACCACCGGCCTCGCGCTGACCAGCACGCCCGCGAGTCTCAATTTCACTGTCACAGGCGATAACAGCGGCTTTGCCAATGGCTCTGGCGGAACCATCCAAAACATCACGGGCGGCGTGCTCGGCAATGCTCCGGCCTACTTTCTCACGGCCAGCGGCGTGGTCACTTTGAAGTCCATGAATATGGCGATCACCGTGAATGCGTTCTCAGGCATGCATGTGGATAACAATGCTGGCGGAACGATTACGGTGAACGTTACGGGCTGCACCTTCACGGGTGTGCAGGCTGGCAACTCTGTGCAGAACAAGGCGCTGCTGCAATTCGAAGGCGGCAACACCGGCGGCGGTGCCGCGAACATCACGGCTAACGTGCAGAACTCCTTCTTTTTTGACAACCGAACCTACGGGGTCGCGGCGATTGCGGCAGGCGATTCCATGATGAATGTGACGCTGAATCAGTCCGGCTTCGGCACCGAGGTGAACACGGGCGCGCCGGTCAATCAACCCGGCACGACGATCACCAACCCGCCGCCGTTCAGTGCGCTGATCAGCAACAGCAGCAACGCCAAGGTTGACTATTCGATCACCAATAACACCTTCTGGGGCGCCGACGGTTTGAAAGGAGCGCTTTATGCGGTAACTATCAGCGGCGCGACTAACGTCGCATCTTCGCGCCTGAACGGCACGATTAGCGGCAATAAGATTGGTAAGACAGGCGTGGTCGGCTCGGGCTGTTCGAGCAATTGTGCGGGTATCGGATTGTTGCCGGGAACGGGCGGAACCTTCAATGCTACCGTGACCAATAACGACATCCGTCAGGTAAGTGCCTTCGGCATTAACTTCGTCAACTCTGTCACCGGCGCAAATGGTACGTCAATCGGTCGTATCACGAACAATACCATTGCCGAACCTGACATAACCTTAATGCCGCTCTTTATACGCGGCATTGTGGTCGCAGATGGTAACAGCGGCGGCTCTACCGCCAATTGGTGTGCGGAGGTCACCGGCAACAATATCAGCGGTTCGTGGCAGGCAGGCTTTTTCATCCGCATTACGTCAAATAACACCACCGGTATTCTGACGATCCCCGGTCTTACCCCGACAACGGGAGCGACAGCGGCGCAGGTGAATAGCTACATTCAGGGGCTGAATACGCTGCCCGCCAACAGCGTCGGTACCACCGTCGGTACGGGGCCGATCAACGGCGGCTCGCCTTGTCCCCTGCTGCTTGCCGATGGCGGCATCTGGGCCACAGCGGATATCTTCTCGTGGCTGACAAGCCCTGTTGCCAACCTGTATTCAACTGGCAGCGCCCCGGCGCTTGCCGTCAACGTTGCTTCCGCCGCCAGCCACAGCAGCGTCAATCAGCCTGTCGTTACGCCCGCCGCCAACACCATCACCTCGCTCAGCCAACAGCAACTCGACTCAATCGTCGCTGCGGTCATTGCACGGTGGTCAGCCGCTGGCTTAACGCGCGAACAGCTTGCTTTCTTGCGCGGCCTCAAATTCCAGATCATTGATTTGCCCGGCGCTTATCTCAGTGAAGCCGATGGCGACCGCATTCTGGTTGATCGCGACGCGGGTGGTAACGGCTGGTTCATCGGTGCCAATGCGCTGGATGAGGCAGACTTTGCGCATGCGGCTTCGGCCACACGGCGCTATACCGATCCGAGTGGCGCGCCCGCCGGGCGCATTGATCTACTCACGGCCATTTTGCATGAAACGGGACATTGCCTGGGCCTCGATGATTCCTACGCTCAGTCAGACCGTGACAATCTGATGTACGGTTATTTGACGATGGGCGAGCGACGCTTGCCGCTGAAAGACCAAGCCAGATACGCGCAACCGGGTCATCATCACGGCACACATTTCCTGTCTCTTCCCTCCGTTGCTGCGCCACCCCCGTCAGCGGTGAGCCTTAGCGTCGGCACACTACCGGCAGGCAAGAGCGTGACGATCAAGTTCAATGCCACGATCAGCAGCAGCTTCACTGGGAATGCGATCACCAATCAGGCGAATGTGACGGCGGCAGGTGGAGTTAACATCAACAGCAATAATCTCGCAACACCAGTTATTCAAGCACCTGGCATCGTCAAATCATTCGCGCCCGCTAATATTGCGCTGGCGAACACGAATCAGACGATTTCGACGTTGACGCTAACGCTGACGAATCTGAACACCAGCCAGCAATTGACCAACGTCGCATTCAGCGATTCGTTGCCGTCGGGTTTGGTTGTGGACACGACACCTACGCCCACGACAACTGGGTGCGGTGCGCCGACTTTTGCTCCGGCAGCCAACGCCACGTTGCTCAATTTTGGCAGTGGCACGATCAATGTGGGGACACCTTGTGTCGTCACTGTCAAAGTCAAAGGGACAAGTGTGGGCGCGAAGGCAAATACCGCCAACGGCGCAACTTCGACGCAGGCTAACATAGGAGCCGCCAGCAACACCGCGACGCTCAATGTATTGACCGCGCCCAGCTTTACCAAGAGCTTTGGCGCGAGCACTGTCACCGCAGGCGGCACAACTGCGCTAACCTTCAATATTACAAATAATGACACAGCGTTCGGACTGACAGGCGTTAATTTTAGCGATCCCCTTCCGACCGGTTTGACCGTCGCAAGTACGCCCAATATTGTCGGCGGTTGTGGCGGCGGCACGATTATGGCAGCCGCCAATTCCGGTACGATCAGTTTATCAGGCGCATCTCTGGCAGCCAGTGGTAATTGTAGTTTCAGCGTGGATGTGACTGGCACAACAGCAGGGGCAAAGGGTAATTCTGTCTCGCTTATCACGACCGAAACCGGTACGAACAATACTCCCGCAACAGCAACCTTAAACGTGTTCGGCCCGCCCACTATCAGCAAAGTTTTTGCAACGAATCCCATCGTCGTTGGTCAGACCTCAGTGCTCAACATCACGATCACGAATCCAGCGAGCAACCCTGGCTCGTTGACCGGGCTAAGTTTCACAGACACCTTGCCCGCAGGCATTTCTGCGCCAAACTCTTCGACGGCGAGTTGCGGTGGCGGGACACTGGCGGTCAGCGGCAACGTCATCACGCTAACGAACGGGTCGCTCGCCAGCGGCGCGAATTGCGTCAATTCGGTCACGGTCACAGGCATAGCAGCGTCGGGATCGGCTTACACCAACACGATTAGTTCCGTCTCGTCCACCAATGGCGGCACAAACTCGACGCCCGCGACGGCGAACATCACGGTCAACAAAGCCAGCACAACCGCCAGTATTACGGCTGACACGCCTGATCCTTCGGTCGTCGGTCAGCCTTATGCGGTGACGGCTGGTGTTGCTGTGACCGCGCCTGGTTCGGCTACGCCAACCGCGCCAACTGGGACGATTACAGTTTCGGACGGCTCACAATCTTGTACGATTAACATGCCAGGAACTTCCTGCAGCTTAACCAGCACGACGGCAGGCGCAAAAACGTTGACGGCGACCTACAATGGTGACAGTAACTTCAACGCCAGCGCCGTCTCTTCTGGCGTCGCGCATACGGTGAACAAAGCCAACACAACGACAGCGATTACTGCGGATACGCCCGACCCATCGAATCCGGGACAGGCCGTTGCTGTGAACTTTACTGTCACACCGAATAGCCCTGGCACAGGCACGCTTACTGGCAATGTGACGATTAGTGACAGCGCTTCAGCCGCGACTTGTACAGCCAGTGTGGCTGCGGGTACGTGCAACATTACCCTGACGACGCCAGGCTCGCGCACGTTGACAGCAACCTATGCAGGCGATGCGAATTTCAATACCAGCGCATCCGCTGGCGAGCCGCATCAAGTAGCAACTCCGCCCACGATTGCCAAGAGCTTTACTTCCGCGCAAATCAAAGTCGGCGAGACGTCAGTGATGAGCTTTAGCATCGCCAATCCGAATGCGGCGCTCTCGCTCAGCAATATCAGTTTCAGTGATACTTTCCCTGCCGGAATTGAAGTTGATAGCCCCGTCGTCACGACCAACACTTGCGGCGGTTCGTTCTCTCCAGCATTAGCAGGCGGCGCGACGAATTTCAGCTACAGCGGCGGCTCGCTCGCAGGCGGCGCATCGCCCTGTACAATCTCTGTGCAGGTCAAAGCGACTTCGGCTGGCTTGAAAAACAACACAACAGGCACAATCTCCGCGACCGAAACCGGCACGGGCGCAACCAGCAACACGGCAACACTAACAGTAGTCGGCGCACCGACCTTAGCTAAATCGTTTTCGCCTGCCTCAATTTTATTTGGTCAAACATCCTCGCTCGGCTTTACGATCACAAACAGCAACACAACAGTAGCGTTGAACGGAATTAATTTTACCGACACCTTGCCTGCCGGAATGACGGTTGCTACCAGTGGGCCAACCGCGACTTGTGGCGGAATGCTTTCTACTACTGCGCCAAATGTGATCAGTTTCACGGGCGGGATGCTGGCGGCGGGCAATCCGAACCCGACGACGTGCAGTTTCAATGTGACGGTCACGCCGACGCAACCCGGCATGCTCAACAACACGTCGGGCGTGATTAGTGCCACCGAGAGCGGCCCCGGCGCAACCAGCAATACGGCGACACTGACGGTCAGTAAGTCCAACACAACAACCTTACTGAGTTCGAACGTCAATCCGTCGGTCTTTGGTCAATCCGTCACGTTTACCGCTACAGTAGCGGCAGTTCCACCCGGTAGCGGCATTCCGACCGGGAGTGTGGTCTTCCTGATTGATGGCAATCCGCAGTCTCCGGTAGCGTTAGTCGCAGGCCAGGCGACTTTGACGACCAGCACGCTCACCGTTGCGACGCATCCTGTCGTGGCGAATTATGCAGGCGATACCAATTTCAATAGTAGTGGCAGCGCAACGCTGAATCAAGTCGTCAACAAGGCCAGCACCACGCTGAGCAACCTCTCCGACACTCCTGATCCATCGGTCACGGGAGAGTCATACACAGCAGGCTTCACGCTGAATGTCACCGCGCCTGGTGGCGGCACACCGACCGGGACAGTGACAGTTACAGACGGCACGGGCGGCACCTGCACCGCGACCTTGCCCGCGACCAGTTGTTCGATCAGCAGTACGTCCATCGGCGCGAAGACGCTGACCTTTACTTACAGCGGCGATGCTAATTTTAATGGCAGTTCCAACACAACTGGACATCAGGTGAATAAAGCCGACACGACCACGACGATTACAGCCGTCAATCCTGATCCGTCGGTGTTCGGCGGGAACGTGACGGTCAACTATTCGGTCGTCGCTACTGCGCCCGGCGGTGGCACGCCAACGGGCAACGTAGTCGTGACGGTGAGCGGCGGCGCAGAAACCTGCACGGGTACGGTAGGCGCAGGCTCTTGCACACTGGCACTAACGACGCCCGGCAATCGCACGTTGACGGCGACCTACGTGGGCGATGCAAATTACAATGGCAGTTCGGACACCGAAGCGCATACAGTCAACAAGGCCGACACGACGACCACGATTGTTTCGGACAATCCTGATTCTTCGGCTGTGGGACAAAACGTGACAGTCCTTTACACCGTGGTCGCAAGTGCACCAGGCACAGGCACTCCGTCGGGCAACGTGACTGTTAGCGATGGCGTCAATTCCTGCACAGGAACGGTAGCGGCTGGTTCTTGCATCTTAGCCTTAACGACTCCGGGGGATCGCACGTTAACCGCAACCTATGCCAGTGACACGAATTTCAATGGTAGCTCAGATACAGAATCCCATACGGTTGTTGCGCCACCCACGATGAGCAAAATCTTTTCGCCCTCTAATGTGTCAGTGGGACAGACCTCAACGTTAACGTTCACCATCACGAATCCCGCCGCCAATACCGTGGCACTTACGGGCGTAGGCTTCACAGATAGTTTCCCGAACACGCCAAATTTAGTCGTGGCGGCTCCTCTGACGGTGACTAACACTTGCGGTGGAACCGTACAAAACAGCGGCGGTGGAGTGCTTATTGCAGGAGATACGGGGATTAAGCTGGCAGGTGGCACGGTTGGTACAAATGCACCGCGTACTTGTACGATTTCCGTCAACGTCACACCTCAAGCACAAGGACCATTCAATAATGTCAGTGGTGCGGTCAGTTCGACCAATGGCGGGACAGGAAATACCGCATCCGCCACCCTGCTCACGAATGAGCCGCCAACATTGACGACTTCCAATATTGCTCGCACCGAAGGTGTCGGCAGTAGCAATTCGCAAATTGGTCTGGCGGCGGATAAAGAAGATGCGGCGAATACTTTGCAAATACAGGTTAGCAAGGATGGCGTTACTTTCGGGAATTCTGCCACACTCAATGGCGTGACTGTTACCTTGAGTGATTTGAATGGCAGTGCCACCGGAATGAATCCTGATGCGGCAGGCAAAGTTTTTGCCGATGCCGTCGCTGCTTGCGGGGCGACCAATGCGACCTTCTCCTTGCGGGTGACCGATAGCGGCGGACAAACTTCAACGAAAACGTTTACTGTCAACTTGACATCGCAACCCACGCCGATCATTTCGATTAATGATGTGACCTTGAACGAAGGCAATGCGGGCACAACGGCATTCACCTTTACCGTCGGTTTAAATGTTGCCAATCTCTGTCAGACCATCACAGTCAATTACGCGACGGCAAATGGCACGGCGACGACGGCGGATAGTGATTACACCGCGACCAGCGGAATGCTTAGTTTTGCTCCCGGCGAGACCAGCAAATCCCTGACCGTACTCGTGAACAGCGATCTCAATATTGAGCCGAATGAAACGTTCTTTTTGAATTTAACGACGCCCGTCAATGCGACCATCGCGGACAATCAAGGTCTCGGCACGATCACGAATGATGATTTCCCTCCCTTCACGTCATCGCTGACCGATCCATTCGTGTGCAATGGCATTGGCAGTTCAATCCTTGTCACAGCGCAGTTAACGAATCCTAATAACACCCCACAAGCTGGAACATTCAACGTCACTTTACCTGCTAGTCTAACTCTCGTGCCTGGCACTTGTATGTCCAGCATCGGTGCCTGTACACCAACTCCGCCAACACAGGTCGCGTGGAGCGGAAATATTCCTGCCGGACAAACCGTCACGTTTACCTATCAAGCCCAAATCGCCGATGGCACACCCGATGGAACGATCATTACCATCAATTCTTCGGGTTCCGTGAATGGTATCGGAGCGACGACTTCAGCCTCGGGAACCGTCTCCTGTCCCGGACTGACGCAAGCACCCGAAGACGTGAAAACCAGCGATCAAAAAGCTGGCTCTCTCGTCGTCTTCCCGTACTACATTTCCAAGTCCGGTTCAGGTTCAGACACGAAACTGCACCTTAGTAATACCGGAGAAGTCTCCGCCTTCGTGCATCTCTTTTTCATTGATGGAGCGACCTGTAATCAAGCCGATTATTCCGTCTGTCTGACTCCGAATGCGAGCCTTACTTTCCTTGCCTCAGAAATGGATCCCGACACGACTGGATGGCTGATCGCACTCGTCGTAGACGCGCAAGGCAATCCGATTCAGAACAATGGGTTGATCGGAAATGCGTTCGTCAACGATGGAAATTATGTCGGAAATTACGGCGCAGAATCGTTCTGGGCGTACTCCAATAATCTCGCCACGATCAATGGAGACAAGGCTACGCTGCGCTTTAACGGCACGGCTTACGACGCGATGCCAAATCAATTCGCCGTCGAAATTCAAAGCCCGCGCGATGTCGTGGGACAGAAAATCGTGACGGTCGGAATGAGCGGAGACATCACCCGCAATACGCTGACCGGAGCCGCGCAACTCGGCATCGGAGTCGCCTACAACGGCAACGAAAAACCGTTCGGGAGTTTCTCAGGATTCCTGAATGGAATCTGTCAGGCAACAGGAACGATTACAGGAATATCGCCGCGAGTACCGTTCACAATAGCGGGGATTATTCCTTCGGGACAGGTCGGGACAATCAAGCTCAACATCGGTGGTGGAGTGGGGTTATTACTGACTCCGCAGAGTAGCAAAAAATGGTCAGGAATTCGGGGCCTCCATAAGACGGGAATGACGTTCACGACCATTACGATTCCGGTGTTGCCGCCAAAATGTTAAGAATTAGAAAATATCATTCATAAATTTATTAACTTCATCCCATCTGCGGTAGCGGGTGGGCGATGTTCGGCTTCACCATCTGTTAGCGCAGGTGGTACTGACACTTTTTTTGACAGTGGACATAGAACAAGCAACGCAAATTGTTGACAATTTTGAGATGCGACTGAAACTCTTGATAAGCAAACTGTCAGCATGAATATTAAGCCTGATAAAAATAATTGTCATTCCTGGCGGAGCCGGATAACTCGGTAAGGCTGTTGCAAATTATTTCCTTCAGCTCGAATATTTCATCGTAATCCTCTCGCGCCGCGTGTAATCATCATCCACAAATTCGATCCGCTTTGTCGCCTGGGACGGAGAAACTCTCGGTGATTGGCAGCAGGAATTTGAAGGCGCGGCAGCGATCATCAATTTAGCCGGACGCACGGTGAATTGTCGCTACAACGAAATTAGTAAAAAGGAAATTTACGACTCACGATTGAAGTCCACGAAGATCGTCGGCGAAGCAATTGCCAATTGCGCTGCGCCACCGAAAGTATAGATGAATGCAAGTTCTGCGACGATCTATCGAGACGCGACAGATCGTGCGATGGATGAAGAAACAAGTGAAATCGGAAATGGATTTTCCGAAGATGTTTGTTTGAAATGGGAACAGGTTTTCACCGAGGCGAATACGCCGCAGACCCGCAAAGTTGCACTGCGAACTTCCATCGTTTTTGGCAAAGGGAAAGGTGGCCCTTACGAAGCATTTCGCAATGTCGTGAGACTTGGGCTCGGCGGAAAAATGGGGAGCGGAAATCAGTACGTCAGCTGGATTCATCTCGAAGATTTTTGTCGAGCATTGCTTTGGATTATGGAGCATCCAGAAATTACTGGAGCCATTAATTTAGCTTCGCCAAATCCGATGAAAAATTTAGAATTCATGCGTGAATTTCGCAGGGCTGGTGGCATGCCGATTGGCTTGCCCGCGATGGAATGGATGCTTGAAATCGGAGCTTTTTTGCTGCGAACAGAAACCGAATTATTATTGAAAAGTCGCCGTGTCGTTCCGGCGCGTTTGCTGGCTTCGGGCTTTGAATTTAAGTTTCAAGAATTTGCTTCCGGCGCGTCGGAAATCTCTCAAAAATCTTAACGATTTTCGATTAACCGCGATCCTGACAATCATAAAAAAAAGCCGCAGATGAAGTAATGAAAGTTACTTCATCTGCGGCGTAATTTAAAGGTTCTTACTTCCTAGAAAATGAACTTGAATCCAAGTTGCCAGAATCTTGGGAAGTTCGATTGACGAACGGTATTTTTGTTAATCGAACCGAACTCAGTGCTGTTCGGATCAGTATTGAATGCTCGTTCATCGAACATCGGCGTATTGAAGAGATTGAAGGCTTCAGCACGTAACTGGAATGAAGTCTTCTCGGTGATGCGGAAACGCTTCGAGAAGTTGATGTCCAGTTGTTGATACGATGGACGGCGAACGCGAGCATCACGAATTGCAGTGGTGCGTGTCGTGAAAGGTTCACGAATAATGAACGATGGAGCAGTACAACCGTAAGCAGTTGAATACGCCAAAAGTTCAGGCACTAATGCGCCACCAGCCGTACGTTTATAAGTTCCATCAGCATTGCGACCATATTGAGCAACGCAGGGTCTAACGCCTTGAATCCAGTCTTGTCCGCTGACTAATCGTTTCTGATCTACTTTGTAGTAATCCTGATTGACGATGTCTACGTTGCCTGGCAACTGCCACGGACGACCTGTATTGAAGATATAGAGACCAGCCATTTCCCATCCACCGACTAACAGATCGGCAAAGCGATTCGTGTCACCCAGGAACTTACGACCTTTACCAAAGGGTATCTGCCAGGTTCCTGAAGTTGTAATACGATGTGGACGATCTGAGAAGGCGAGGCTCCGGTTAAGGGTTCTGGCGATATCGTCAATATAGGACGAAGTGCTGTCCTGCTGTCCTGGTTGCTGAATTCCTTGCTCCATGGTTTTGGAGAAAGTATAAGTCCCGCTTATGGATAATCCTTTAGCCAGACGTTTGTTGAGAGTGGCCTGAATTGAATTATACCAGACGCGACCTTCGTTTCCTTCGAGTTCAGAGATTCCTGTGAATTGAGGGAAAGGACGGCTCAGTTCGAAACGGCTGAGCGATGCGTTAGTGAAGCGCGCACCGCTAAATCCGGCTACGCCCTGGAAGGGGTTCGGTAAAAGCTCATCGCAGAATGCGCGATTACCGCCTTTGGTTACATCGCATTTATCTCGGAACGCTAATGAAGGTTCATTAATGCCGTTGAATTGCGATTGCGCATTGTAGGTTCGGCTGCCGACGTAGCTAATTTCTGTCGACATATTTCCGGGCAATTGCCGTTGGATGCCAAAAGAAAAATTGTCAACATGCGGAACAATGAATTTTGTGTTTGAGTAGTTTAATCCCAAGCCCAGAAATGTTTCTGCGCCAAGACTTGCACCCGCCGGACGTAGTACACCATTTGGGAAAGGATTACTTAAATTAAATAATGAAGTACGATTCGAGTCAGTCGAACCCACGTAGGGAGTTTGAATACTGAATCCATTATTGGGGTAGCCAGGCGCACCTACCGGATTGACATAGTAGCGACCATATCCACCACGAATGACGGTTTTTTCATTCAGCGAATACGCCGCACCTAAACGAATCTGAAAATTGTTTTTGTCAGCATTCACCGGATAATTTCCATTACTGCCGCCAGCAAAACCTAATCCACCTAGAATTGAGGTGCCATTAAGTAACTTGGTTTTATCAATTCTTGCATTCGCCGGATTTGTAATCGTTCGATCGAATCCATAATTGATTCGATTGTAACGCTCGACAGCCGGAAGATTTAAATCCCAACGGAAGCCAAGATTTAATGTTAACTTACGTGAGATTTTCCAGTCATCCTGCACCCAGGGCGCGTAATATTTGAACATGTAAATCGGGAACACGTTGTTATCAATTTGTCCCGAAGTTGGCGCACCCAACAGAAATGCAGCAATCGGACTCCCGCTTAAAGTGTCACCACGATTGAAAGTTTGCTGCGTGAAGGTACGATCAAAGTTGAGCAACATTCCAGGCAATCCGCTGGCTTGTCGCGCATATTGTTGCAACCGCATGTCGAGACCAAAGCGAGCGGTGTGCGCACCTTTGATCCACGAGACGTTTGGTTGAAAACTATAGACGTTTGTTACTTCACGACCGAAATCTCCGCGTCCGATCTGGACGTTATCACTAATCGTAAAGCGCGGGAAGATTTTCGTCGGGAGTTGGGAAGCTAAAGCAGATGGGAAGCCGAGCTGTGTGATGTCATATCCCAATCCGTCCTGGAAACGGGCTTCTTCGATGTAACGATTCGATGAAACTCGCAAGTTGAAAATTAAAGAGCCATTAAAGGTATGAACCCAATCCGCGACTCCGGTGTAATTGACTCGATTAAGCGGCAACTGTCCGGCTTGAGCAGGGCCGGTTCTAATTCCGTTAGTCCAGCGAATTTCCGCACGATTGTTATAACCGTAGCGGAAAAATACTTTATCTTTATCGCCAAAGTTTTGGTCAACTTTGAAAATCCAGTTTTTGAATTTGTCGTTGGCAATGTTCGGAATATCCGCGAAGTTATTACGCCACGGGTCTCCGCCTGGAGTTGTCGTATTCGCTGCCGGAGAAAATGCCAGCAATTTTTGTGCAATAGGATTCAAACGATTGGTCGGAATAATATTGTTCGGGAATTGATCTCGTACCCAGTTTCCATTGACGTTGCGACCAGTGGCCGGATCGTAAACTTTAATTAAATCCCCCGCAGCGGTTTTGTATTGGCTGAAATCACCTTTGATAAAATCTGCGGTTGGAACTGTAAGAATTTGCGGGTTCGGCGTTCCTTCCCGATAACCTTCATAGTTGAAAAGGAAAAATGTTTTGTCGCGTCCATCATAACCACCAAGCGGTCCGAATATTTTTTTCGGAAACCGGATCGGTCCGCTGATGACTCCGCCGTATTGATCAAGGAAATGCTCGGCTTTGACAAATTCTCCAGCTGAATTTCTAAAACGTCCGGCAGGAATGCCGCGCGCATTTGAAAACAGATAGTTCGAATCCAGCCAGTTACGGCGATAGAATTCGTAGAGTGATCCGTGGTAGGCATTTCCACCCGATTTGATTTGTACGTTCATGACACCGCCGCCAGAACGGCCATACTGAGCGTCATAGGAATTCGTCATGATTTTGAATTCGCCGACGGCGTCAACTGGTGGAACATAAGCAATATTATTTCCGCCCTGAATTGAATTATTAGGCGCACCGTCAAGCAAGAATTCGTTATTGCGATTCAAGCTGCCGTTGACTGACCAATCAGCAATAGCTCCGTTATCGAAGGGACGCTGATAAATCGCCGGGCCATTAAATGTGATTCCAGGTGTCAGAGTTGCCAGCATAAACGGATTGCGCGCATTGAGTGGCAATTCGACAATACGGCGATTCTCAATGACGTTTCCGCGATCCGCTTTGGATTCTTCTAAGAGCGGTGCTTCGCCAGTTACGGTGACGGTTTCATTCGCGCCACCGACTTCTAAGGCAACGTTGATCGTTGCGTTTTGACCGACAGAAAACTCTTGTTTATCGCGGTTGTATTTTTTGAAACCAGAGGCTTCAACTGTCATTAAATAAATGCCAGGTCGAATGAATGGAATTGTATAGTTTCCATCCTGATTGGTTGTGACTGTCACGGTTTCATTCGTAGCACTGTTGACTACTTTAACAATCGCATTAGGAACCGAGGCACCCGTCGGATCAGCTACGCGACCATTGACGGTGGCGCGAAACTCTTGCGCGTAGGCAGCAGTAGCTAAAATTGTGACGAGGAGTATTCTGAAAAATAATTTTTTGAACATCATCTCTCCCATAGTTGGTTTTAGGTTTAGTGAGTAATAAATGGACTCGAGTTCATTCTTTACTCGCGATTTTTTGATGAATTACAACGCCATCGAACAAGGCTTTTTGCTGCTGACCAGCAATGAGAGCCGTGCGAGATTGGGTTGCGGGGATTCCATTCAGCAAAGCAAATGATTGAAGCGAAGACCTCTCTTCATTATGCAAGAGATAGCCGCCTGACTTCATCATCGCTGATATATTAGTTATTGCTAGTGATAACTCTATTTCGTTAAAATAAGGAAAAACGTTAGTGATAATTACCAGATCGTAATCCGGCGAAGGATTGTACCGCTGTGAAATAATATTTAAGTTCGCCGCAGAAATCCGGCTGGTCACTTCTGAATTGATGCGTAAATTTTTCTGAAGATGTTTCGCTAAAAATGATGGAGCTTGCAGTTTTGATTCAACTCCGACATTGCGACCAAGTGTTTGAAAATATTGCTTGAATTCGTCAGAAAGCGGACGCGCGGGTTGATCTGATAAGCCTGAAATAATTGATAGATTCAGGCTGCTGCGAGATGAGTTTTGCAAAAAATCAACCACCCGTTCGTTGATGTCTACGCAGTGAATTTGTAAGGAATTTACGGTAGAAAATTTAAGTCCGAGCAGGGAATCAGCGACCGCGAAGGGCTGATAACATTGTGGTTCGAAGGCATCCATCATATCCGTTCTCGGAGCAAAATCCTGACCAGGGCCGATGATTAAAACACGATTGATTTGTCGCTCAGGCTCCAGGGATCTGATGACTTCGAGGGCTTGATGAATTGCAAAATTAGCTTCGATTTGGGTGTCGGTGCTGTGCCCGCGTTTCTGATACAGCGAAGCGACATGTTGCGCTAATTGCTGCGGATTATTGATTTCTTTGGCTCCAAATTCTTTTTGATACAAAAACGACATCGCACGCAAATATTCAAGCGATAATCCGGGCAACATTGCTTTTTGATTTTGAATGATTTTGCCGATGAATTTATGAAAATAAGATAGCCGTTGATCTGAGTTGTGTATGCCAAGTGCTTTCGTGAAATCTTGCAACCGGAGCGTTACCGCATTCGGGATTTTAGCAATCAACTGAGCATCGGGTTTCTGTCCATTTAGAAATTTTATCCGATTTAGCGGGTCAAGGCTTTGGACGAATTCGTATGCGCTACGAGCTGGCTCAATTTTGTTTAGCGACGTAAATTTGGACGATTGCAGCGCATAGAAAATAACATGATCGAATTCTCCATCAAGTTCCCGTTGTGATGTTTGCGCACTTAATTTTCTTAGGTAGTCCGGAAAAGTCTGCTGCGTGATTCCTTCATTTGCTAACCAGTCTTGCAATTTCTCAGGGAGCTGAGAGAATGAAATTGGCGTAGGCTTACTCGCGCACTCAGCGGGCCGACAGGATGGTTGCGCTACGACAAAGCTCCATAGCAAAAGAAAGGCACTCAGGGTGTGTGATAATAAACGAAAATTTGAGCGGAGCCGCATCAGTGTCGTTCCAGTAATTTAGTAAATTGGATTCTAAAATTTGTAATTGGGAAAAAATATTTATCTACAATTGGATTATCCAAGTTACCCGAAAATTCGTCAATAGCCCGTTGGACATTCGAATAAGTTTAGCGGCTCAAATATCGTATTTTCAACGAATGAATTAACTCTGGTTATTTTTGCACCTTAGGCATATTTCCTGAACAAGTCGAAAAGGAAATCTATGATAAAAATATTTACGATCTTCTCAGTAATGCTAATTTTTGTAACGATGGCTTTCTCGCAACGTCCTAAGACTCCGACCGTGCGTTCGCAAATATTAGTCTCGACAGAATGGCTGGCGAAGAATTTAAATGATCCAAAAATTGTGATTCTTCAAATTGGACGCGACCAGAAAGAATACGATGCCGGGCATATTCCGAATGCGCGCTATTTGAAATATACCGACATTGTGACGACGAGAGATCAGATTCCGAATGAGCTGCCTCCGGTTGAGAAGCTGCAACAGCTTTTTTCATCGCTTGGCGTGAGCAACGATTCGAAAATAATTTTATATAGCGACGTCCAAAATTTGTTGGCGGCGCGAGTCTATTTCACACTCGATTATTTAGGTTTCGGCGATCAAGCGGCATTACTTGATGGCAGCATTGATAAATGGAAAGCTGATAAAAGAGAACTTTCCACGACTGTGCCGTCAATAAAGAGTGGAAATTTCACGCCACGCTTGAATCTGAAAGTTAACGTCACAAGAGAAGCCGTCAAAGATGTTTCGTGGTTGAATTCGAATACTGAAAATTCAGATATTTTGTTACTGGATGCGCGTCCGGCTGATGCGTACGACGGCACAGTGAAGAATGCGAATTTGCCGCGTAATGGACACATTCCCGGCGCGGGAAATGTTTACTGGATGGATACCCTGACGAGCAAGGAGATCCCTACGCTGAAGGCCGTAAAAGATTTGCAGAAAATGTATGAAGGCGAGGGAATCAGTTCCGATAAAAAAGTTGTGACGTATTGCTGGATTGGGATGATGGCTTCGCACGCGTATTTTACGCTAAAATATTTAGGCTATGACGTTGCGATGTACGATGGAGCGTTTACGGAATGGAGCAAGTCGGAGGGGACGGAAGTTGTGGTGGGTAAGGGGAAGAAATAAATCTTAACAGACAGGAAAAAAGGGACAGGAAAAATATTTTTCCTGTCCCTTTTTTCCTGTCTGTATTCAGAAATTAGTGCTGACAAATTTTCTCAGTCAGACTTCCTAAATTAAATCTGCGAATATCATTCGCCTCTGCCTGTTCGACTTTCCGCAATTCTTCTGCAATGTAATCACGGACACGACCGTTGGAAGAATAAATCAAATCCTCAACCATCTGTCGCAACGCTTCGGTTAAGCCGGTTGCAAATTCATTTGGCTGTGCAGTTCCGACAAATACAATTTCTTTGTCTTGATATTCAAATTCCGCCGCAAACGGATCGAGAAACGGATAGCGTTCGGTGACGGCTAATAATCCGGCGCGGAGTGCGGTTGGGAATGAGCTACCACGTCCGGCGACTCCCATGCCTTGTTCGACAGCGGCAACTACCTGACTCATTAAATTCATCAGGTCACGCATTTCATTGCCTGATTTGGGAACTTCCGGGAGTGGCGCGGGAGTTAATTGCGCCGCCGAGACTGCTGAAGGATTTGCTACTTGTGCGGTAACGGGGGAAGCAGATGGTTTAGTTTCCACCACTTCCAGAACGTCGTCGAAAACGACAGGTTTTGGTTTCGCTTCAGCTACTACTTCGACTACATTTGCGTCAGCCTGGCCTCCAGCAGTCGAAAATGATTCGTAGTGTGGAGTTGTGACGGAAGGAGCAGGAGCGGATACCGCAACATTGACACCCGCAGTTGTTTGGGCAGTGGCGGGTGTAACGGTGGGAAAGGAAACAGCTTCAGGTGTAACGACCTTGATCGGCTCAGAGATTGAGACAGGCGTTGGTGAGACAGCTTGAGCTGCAATTTGATTAATGCTGGCGTCGATATTGTTCTCATCAATTCTGGTGATCGGAGAACTGGCCTGACGATAAAGAGTGAATTGGGCAGATTCCATTTCGCTGTCAGCCAATAATTTATCAAGCGCATCCTTGCCAATATTCTGGTCATCGCCGATGGAACAAATCGCCTCGACTTTATCGCCTTCGACAAAAATCATTCCACGTTTGTTTTCAGATGACTCAAATGAAATGCTAAAGAAATATGTTTTCTTTTCCGCTGACAACCGCTTAATAAGTTTTCCTAAGTGCGCCCAATCGGTGGAAAGGTTCTCATAAACTTTTTCACCATCTGCAATACCGGAAAGCGTCTGCACGATTTCTTTTTGAATATGATAGACCGAAAGCGTTCCTTTCGCCTGTTGCGATAACGAGAACAAATGTTCTTTGACCGCAACGCCTGAACGCTGTTCATTTCCGGCAATTTCTGCTGCATTTACAACCATCCCATCCTGGACAAAAATAAATCCATTCAAGTTTGGAAATGCAAGTAAAATATATCCACTGAACTTTTCTGCTTTTAATTCTTCAAGAAGCCCATCCATCCGCACGAATGACGTGCTTAGCTTCTCGTGCATTGGCTTACCTTTTGGAATGTAATACATAGGCTCTTCTTATACTCGTTTTAAGTGGTAGATAATCTGTACAGAAACGCTTTGACGTTTTTGATTGTAATAATTAACAGGACACGGGGGTAGGGAGACTCGTTTGCTAAACACCAGCAAACAAATGGAAGTTTAGCAAAATGTGATTCTCAAGTCAATCAACTCTTTAATATGCGGATATTTGTGGTTTAACACTTCACCTTTAACTTTACTTAATACATGATTTTAACCTGGCAATAATATTGAAAAGTTAAACAAGTTTCTGTCACACAATGATATGAATTGAATAATCAATAAATGAAGCCTGACCAAATTTTTTTTCGGTCAGGCTTCATAATTGAATAGATGTCGAGAGTTTTAAGCGTCAAAAGTATTTACTTGTTCGGCTTGATGACCTTTCGGACCTTGAATCAGATCGAATTCGACAACTTGTCCTTCAAGCAAAGTTTTATAACCATTGCCCTGGATTGCCGAGTAGTGAACAAAGATGTCTCCCTGTCCTTCCGGGTGTTCGATAAATCCATAGCCTTTGCTGTTATTGAACCACTTTACGGTTCCTTTTTTTCGATCTACCATTAGTTAAATCCTCCTGACGTTGACGAGTGTTGGGTGAAGACTCATCGGGTTAATACAAAACGTCCCGCTCATTCATGAATGAATGACCTTTAGATTAATCTCGGACTGCATCTGAGTTTCGGGGGCTTGCGGGGCACTACACTGACAAACTTGATTGGGTACTGCTGGAAAAAAGCGAAAAGCCGCTTCGCTGACCAGAGGTTGACTCGTCAGAAATCGCGGCTTAGGGATAATAGCAAAGAAAATGGGGGCTAACACAACGGTACTTCTTATGATGAACTTGTCGTAATTCAACAAATCCAGGTTACAGCTTAAAATGTCTAAATTTATTTGCGTCAGAAGAATGAAAACTTCGACAAAAAAAATTTTACGAATTGGTAAAACCATTGTCAAGAGTAGCGGATTAAAAAATGCTCATTTTTTAATGACCGGGGATTGCGTATAACTCAATCTCCAAATAGTATTTGCCAAAAAGGACAGTAGGATTCCAGGTTTTTCTGGAAGCGTAATGTAATCACAATCATGAATAAAATATTCACAAATCAAGTTGCAATTATTACTGGTGGCGCAAACGGAATCGGCTTTGCAATCGCCCAAAAACTGGTTTCCAGCGGAGCCAAAGTAATCTTGCTGGATTGGCAGAAATCGGCTGTGCAGAAGGCTGCAAAAATAATCGGAGAATCCGCCACCGCTTTTCAAGTTGATGTGACGAACGAACTGCAAGTGGCGCAGTCAATCCAAAAAATTGCTAAGAAATTTGGACGCGTAGACATTCTGGTCAACAGCGCCGGAACGACAGGAAAGACCAACCTCAAAACGCATGAAGTCGAGTTCGCGGATTTCACGTCAGTCTTTGCGATCAATGTTAACGGCAGCTTTCTGACTTCACGCGCCCTTTTGCCTCTGATGCTCAAGCAGAAATATGGGCGTATTTTGAACCTTGCTTCCATTGCCGGAAAAGATGGAAATGCCGGAATGCTGGCGTATTCCGCTTCGAAAGCTGCTGTCATCGGATTAACAAAAGTTATGGGGAAGGAATACGCCGAAGAGGGAATTACGGTTAACGCGATTGCTCCGGCAGTGATTCGGACGGCGATGGTCAATGCGCTCTCCGATGAGATGGTGAAATACATGACCGATAAAATCCCGATGAAACGCTGCGGTACGCTGGAAGAAATTGCGAATCTGGCGGCGTATATTGTTTCGCCGGAAGCGAGTTTTACGACAGGATTTACGTTTGATATGACGGGTGGACGGGCAACTTACTGATGTATTTTGATGTAATTATTATTGGCGGTGGCGCAGCCGGATTATTCTGCGCAGGCATCGCTGCGAAGCGTGGCCACAAAGTGCTGGTTCTCGAACGTGCTGAAAAAGTCGGAAAGAAAATCCTCATTAGCGGTGGTGGTCGTTGCAACTTCACAAACGTTCACACCAAACCCGAAAATTACATTTCAAACAATCCAAATTTCGCAAAGTCGGCGCTGGCTCGGTACAAGCCGCAGGATTTCATTGCGTTAATCAAAAAACACAGCATCGCCTTTCATGAAAAAAAACTTGGACAATTGTTTTGTGATAGCTCGGCGAAGGAAATTGTAGATTTGCTGCTGCGCGAATGTGACTCTCCTAACGTCATAATCAAGGTGAACTGCGAAGTCAAAAGCATTCAGAAATCTGAAACTTTTACTGTCGAAACAAACCTCGGAAACTTCAGTGCGAAGAGCGTGGTGATTGCCTGTGGTGGTGTTTCTATTCCCAAAATGGGTGCGTCGGATTTTGGCTACCGCGTCGCGCGGCAATTTGGTTTGAAGATCATCAATACCAGACCTGCGCTCGTTCCATTCACGCTTCCTCAGGATGAATTACGGAAGTTCATTGAACTCAGCGGAGTATCAGTAGATGCTATGGTCAGAACAGGGAAGCAGCAGTTTCGTGAGAATATTTTGTTCACGCATCGGGGCTTAAGCGGGCCGGCTATTTTGCAGATTTCTTCCTACTGGAATTCTGGTCAATCCATTGAAATTAATCTTTTACCAGACGAAAATGCAGTAGAATTATTGTTGGCGGAAAAATCTTCTCAGGTTAATTTTTCAACGTGGCTGGGAAACTATTTACCTTCACGATTTGCCAAAGCATGGGCTGCGATGAATGCTGAACCCAAACCGTTACGTCAATTCAATCACAAAGAATTATGGCGATTAGCAGAAAAAATTCATCATTGGCAAGTTATTCCGAATGGCACAGAAGGCTACGCGAAAGCCGAAGTGACTAGTGGCGGCGTTGATACCAAAGAACTTTCTTCCAAAACAATGGAAGCCGAAAAAGTCCCCGGATTATTTTTTATTGGTGAAGTCGTAGATGTCACCGGACATCTGGGCGGTTATAATTTTCAATGGGCGTGGGCATCGGGCAATGCTGCCGGACAGTTTGTATGATTGGGTATTGGTCGTGCGCCTTGTTTAGCTTTTGAGAATATTATGCTGGACTCATTTTTTCATCAGTTGCAATCGTTCATTAACAAGCGAAAACCAAAAAAGAAAACAGAACAAATTATGATTCGCAAAGTATTCATTATGCAGCTCAAGCCGAATAACCAAGCGGAGTACGTTCGCCGTCATAATCCGATCTGGGTAGAATTAGCAATGGTGCTGAAGGGGCACGGTGTACATAATTATTCAATTTATTTGGATCAACAGACCGATCAGCTTTTTGCTTACGCCGAAGTCGAATCAGAGGCTCAGTGGGAAGCGATTGCCAACACTGAAATCTGTCGTCGCTGGTGGGTCTACATGCGTGATTTGATGAATACCAATGCAGATAACAGCCCTGCTACGATTCCACTAAAAGAAGTTTTTCATTTGGACTAAGGATCAAAAACGAAATTACTTAACCACGAAGGAGAGAGAAATCCCTAAACGTGCACTTTCTTCTTTTTTCTTACTTTAGTGACCTTCGTGTTCTTCGTGGATAGTTGCTTTATTTTATCTTCAACCCTAAACAAAATGGATAAGTGAGGAATTGTCAGCAGTCAGGACGATGCATCGGCTTGGATCAGAAACATTCAATAATTCGAATCCCCCCGAACTGAATCACCGAATATTTGATCCAAACTACAGTCCCCTGACTGCTGACAACAGAGAACGTCATCTGGCCTAAAAAATAAGCAGAATAGCGACTCATTCATATTCGCAGCAAATCTCAGCAAAAGGGGTCATCTTTTTTGTAACAATAGTGCGGACAAAAAATGAGGAGAGGGCTTCACAAAAAAGGCGATGAGATGGTTCACTGTGGAAGACAAAATCTA